>DATACF010000871.1:0-5934 GCA_036259235.1 Longimicrobium sp.
GGGCGGCCGAAGCCGCCCCGCCCGCTGTCCTGCTTACGAATCCGACCGATCCGGACTCAGAACTCGTACCGCAGCCCGAGCTGGATCTGGTAGCGCGACTCGAAGAAGGTGACGTACGGCTTCCCGGCCCGCGACACGCCACCCGCGTCGTTCTGCGTGAAGCCCGCGAGGTCGTAGGTGAAGACCGGCGCGCCGGTGGCGGCGTTGCCGCCGGTGCGGCCGTTGAGGTCGAGAAGCGTGACCGTGTTGTTCGACGGCCCGCGCTGCAGCCCCCAGTCGGCGTTGAGCAGGTTGGCGAAGTTGAAGATGTTCGCCTCCAGCTTCAGGTTGCTGAGGTAGCGCCCGGGGAGCCCCTGCGCCACGTGCACGTCGACGCGGTTGACCCACGGCCCGCGGCAGGAGTTGCGCTCCAGGATCCGCCCCTTCGACTCGCGGAGGCACTCCTCGGCCTCGACCAGCTCCAGGAAGAGCCGCTGGTCCTCGGGGGTCGAGAAGTTGACCTCGCTGGCGTTGCGCGGGACGTAGACGATGTCGTTGTTCCGCCCCGAGACGCCGCCCGGGCCGGAGTACCCGTCGCCGTTGACGTCGCCGTCATAGGTGTAGGTGTAGGTGCGCCCGGACTGCCCGACGTAGGTGGCCGAGAGCTCGGTGCCGCCGTACTGCGGGAGCCCGCGCCAGGCGCCGTAGAGGAGGAACTTGTGGGGCCGGTCGAAGGCCGACGGGGTCAGCGGACGGTCGAAGATCGACCGGCCGGCGGGGGCGAAGCCGAAGTTCGAGCTCGCCACGCTGGAGGTGAAGCTGACCACGTCGTACGAGCGCGAGTAGGTGTACGCCGCGCGCATGTCGAACGAGCGCCCGAAGGCCTTCTGCAGCTCCCCGGTCAGCGCGTACGAGTACCCGCGGTTGATGTTGTCGACGCGCAGGACGTTGCGGAAGTCGGTGTCCACGCGCTGGGCGAAGAACGCCGAGTCGCGCGACGCGGTGCCGCCGATCGCGGTGCCGTAGATCTCACGGTCGCCGAGCCCCTGCGTCGACGACGCGGCGACGCTCTGCGGTCCCTTGAGGTTCAGCTCCTCGATGTAGATCTGGTTGATCGCCTTGGTGTAGAGCCCCTCGATCGTGCCGGTGAAGCCGAAGGGGAGCTCGCGGTCGACCGCCAGCGAGAGCTTGAGGTCCTGCGGGTAGGTGAAGTCGTTGGTGAAGATGTTCACCGTCGCCGGCGCGTTGGCCGCCGTCGAGCCGTCGGCGCACTCGGTCGGCGGGTCGAAGGGGGTGTACTCCGGGACGCGGATGAGGGTGCTGGTGTTGCTGCAGGTCAGCAGCACCGTCTCGCGCCCGGTGTTCCCGAAGGCGTTGGAGAGCCACACGAAGGGGAGGCGCCCCGAGAAGATGCCGACGCCGCCGCGGACCTGCGTGACGGCCTCGTCGCCCAGCTGCCAGTTGAAGCCGAAGCGGGGCGAGAAGAGGGGGTTCCCCGACGGGACGTCGGAGGTGCTCTTCCCGAACGCCGAGTCGAAGGCGGCGTTGAAGCGCGGCTCGTCGAGGGTGTAGGGGACGTCGGCGCGGAGGCCGAAGGTCAGCGTCAGGTTGTCGCGCGCCTGCCACTCGTCCTGGAAGTAGGCGCCGAGCTGGAGGACCGAGAAGCGCGCCGCGGTCTCTTCGAGGCTGTTCAGCCCGGAGACGGGGAGGGCGATCTCGTACGCGTCGGCGCTGTCGTTGTCGAACGCGTCGGGGTTGGGGAAGCGCCAGTACCCCATCGCCGTCTGGACGAAGAGGTTCCGGAACTTGTTGTAGATCCCCGTGGCGCCGACGGTGAAGGTGTGGTCGCGCGCGCGCAGGGTGAGGTTGTCGGTGATCTCGAAGCCGTCCTGGTCGAGCTCGTTGGCCTGCGAGCTCCGCTCGGCGCCGAAGACGAGGCGGCCGCTGATCGTCTGCCCGTTGTCGAAGAGGTCGCGGGTGTTGACCTCGGTCAGCGCGTAGTCGGCGATCGGGTCGCGGAGGTCGCGGACGCGCTGGTAGTTGAAGAAGACCTCGTTGGACACGCCGCCCCCCAGCTCCGAGAAGAGCTGGGCGACGCTGTTGTGCGTCCGGTTGGTGATGTTGTACGTCCCCGACGAGTACGTGAACGACGACCCCCCGCGGCTGGGGTTGTTGTCGAACGAGTTCGGCGAGTAGTTGTGGCGCAGGACGAACCGGTGGTTGTCGTTGATCCGGTAGTCGAGGCGCGCCAGGAGGTTCCCCAGGTCGGTCTCGGGGGTGTAGATCGCCGCGTTCCCGATGTCGATCCCGTACCCCTCGGCCGCGTCCTCGACCTGCTCGAAGCGGCTGGGGAGGACGCGGATGGTGGTGGAGTCGGACTCGATCCCGAAGGCGGTGGGCTCGCGGCGCTGCTCGAGCTCGGCGGCCACGAAGAAGTGGAGCCGGTCGCGGATGACCGGGCCGCCGAGGGTGAAGCCGAACTGACGGTTCAGGAAGTCGTTCGGGCGGCGGAGCGTGTCGCGGCCGGCGGTGATCCGGTTCTGGACCAGGGCGTCGTTGCGGAGGAAGCCGAACGCGCTGCCGCGGAAGTCGTTGGTGCCGCTCTTGGTGACGGCGTTGATGAGGCCGCCGGTGAAGCCCGACTGGCGGACGTCGTACGGGGCGACCAGCACCTGGAACTGCGCGATGGCGTCGAGCGGGACGGGCTTGGCGCCCGCCTGGCCGCCGGGGACGCCGCTGGAGGCCAGGCCGAAGACGTCGTTGGAGACGGCGCCGTCGATCTGGACGTTGTTGAAGCGGTTGTTGGCGCCGGCGATGGACGCCGACTCGCCGCCGCCCTGGACCTGGACGTAGGGCGAGAGGACCGCGATGTCGGCGAAGTTGCGGGTGATCGTCGGGACGGTCTCGATCGTCTGCGCGCCGATGACGGTCGAGGCGCCGGTGCGCGAGGGGGCGATCACCGGGCTCTGGGCGCCGGTGGCGGTGACGGCCTCGAGGGCCACGGCCTCCTCGGCGAGCGCCAGGTCGACGCGGGTGGTCTGGGCGAGGACGAGGGTGACGCCCTGCCGGTTGGCCGAAGAGAACCCGATGCGGGTGGCGGTCACGGTGTACGGGCCGCCGGGCTGCAGGTTCGGGATGAAGTACCGGCCGCCGGGGTCGGTGCCCACCGTGCGGCTGACGCCGGTCGCGGCGTTGCGGGCCGTGACCTGCGCGCCCGCCACCGCGTTGCCGTCCGGCCCCGTGACGGTGCCGCTCAGCGCGGCGGTGGTGGTACCCTGCGCGTGGGCGCCCTGCGGCCAGCCAAAGGCCAGCAGCAACGCCCACAGCAGCAGGGCTGCCGTCTGCGTACCTCGTTTCATCGCACTTGCCTCGAGGGGATGTGATGTGGGAAAGAAAACCCCGCGTGTGGAGCGGAGCAGGCGGCAAAGTAGCCGGGCCGGGTCGCGCGGGGTAGCGGACAATGTAACGCGTGCGTCACGTCCGGCAAGAAATTTCTCCGCCCGAAAATCGTTCGCGCCGCCGGAGGTCCCCCGACGGCGCGTAAACATATGCGACTCCCCCATCTTTGTCACCGGGGGGCGGCATGTAAATGTTTTCCGCCCAACCCCGTGCGCCCCTCCGCCCGCCCCTCCGCGCCGCCCCGGCGCGGGCGGTCTCCCGACGGGTGGACAGGACACACGGCGGGAGGAACCGGACACCGCCCGGCGGACTTCGCGAGGGGTGCGGCCGGGGCGGCGAGCCCCGTGTTCCGGAACGGAAACGGCGGGGCGCGGATCGGGATCGCGCAAGGGGTGGGGAAGTGCGTGAGTGCGGGGGCGACGGGCAGGGGGCGTTCCCGCGGTATCGTCGGTCCTCACCCCCCGACCCCCTCTCCCCCCCAGAGACTGGGCGGAGGGAGACTCGCCGGGTGGGGTTTCCGGCGAGGCTCCGTAGCGGTCCCCACGCCAGAGCCCGCCTCGCCGAAGCCTTAAACGCCGGCCGGGCGCCCCCGTTCGCAGATCGCGAAGGAGAGCGCCGGGCCGCATCCTCAGGCACCAGACGAAGACGACGAGTCAGCGCCCGTCGGTGACGTAGCGGAGGACGTCGTGCCGGGTGACGATCCCCGAGAGCCGCCCGTCCTGCCGCACCAGCACCGCCGGGTTCTTCGTCAGCAGCCGCGTGATGGCGGGGAGGTCGACGTGCCCGTCGACGACGGGGAGCGGCGCGTCCATCAGGTGCTGCACCGACTTCTCCAGCAAAGCCGTGCTCTCCAGCACCTTCGACATCAGCGTCGACTCGGCCAGGTGCCCCACGCAGTCGCCCTCGGAGACGACCGGGAGCTGCGAGATGTTGTGCTGGGTGATGAAGGAGAGCGCCTGCCGCACCGGCGTCTCGGGCGCCACCGAGATCAGCGACGCCGGCGCCCCCGGCTCCTTCCCCCGCACCATGTCGCCCGCCGAGACGCGCGCCGGCTCCATGAGCCGGTTCTCGCGCATCCACTCGTCGTTGAAGACCTTGGTCAGGTACCGCTCCCCCGTGTCGCAGAGGAGGAAGACGACGCACGCCTCGGGGTCGTCGACCTCGCGCGCCACCTCCAGCGCCACGTGGGCGATGAGCCCCGACGAGCCGCCGACGAAGAGCCCCTCCTCGCGGGTGAGCCGCCGCGCCATCGACATCGCCGACCGGTCGTCGACCGAGCGCCACTGGTCGACGACGCTCATGTCGAGGGTCCCGGGGATCTTGTCCTGCCCGATCCCCTCGACCTTGTACGGCGCCCCCTCGCCCGTGACCCCCGTCTCGGCGTACTGGCGGATGATGGAGCCGACGGGATCGCCGCCGATGATCCGGACCGCCGGGTTCCGCTCCTTCAGGTAGCGCCCGACGCCGGTGATCGTCCCGCCGGTCCCCGCGGCGGAGACGAAGTGCGTCACCCGCCCGCCGGTCTGCTCCCAGATCTCGGGGCCGGTGGTGCGGTAGTGGGCCTCGGGGTTGGCCTGGTTGTAGAACTGGTTGGCGAGGATGGCGTTGGGCGTCTCCTGGGCGATCCGCTTGGCCATCATCACGTAGTTGTCGGGGTGGTCGGGCGCGACGGCGGTCGGCGTCACGATCACCTCGGCCCCGAACGCCTTGAGGAGCCGGACCTTCTCCTGGCTCATCTTGTCGGGGATGGTGAAGATGCAGCGGTACCCCTTGACGGCGGCGGCGAGCGCCAGCCCCACGCCGGTGTTCCCGCTCGTCCCCTCGACGACGGTGCCGCCGGGGCGGAGGGAGCCGTCGCGCTCGGCGGCCTCGATGATGGCGGGGCCGATCCGGTCCTTGACGCTCCCGCCGGGGTTGAAGAACTCGGCCTTCCCGTAGACGGGGGTGCGGATTCCCTCGGCCAACCGGTTGATCCGGATGAGGGGGGTCCACCCGACGGTCTCGAGGACGTGGGCGTACGGGCGGGCGTGCCGGGTGGGCGTCCGCGCCCCGGCGAGGGTGTCGGTCATTGCGTGGTGTCCTGCGAAGTGGAGTCGGGCGCCGCGGGGGCGGCGGCGGCCTCCGCGGGGGGGGCCTCGGCGCCGGGGGCGAGCTCGAACTTGACGGGGAGGAGGAACCAGGCGGAGACGGCCTCCTCGCCGCGGCGCGCGGGCTCGAAGCGCATCTCGCGGCTCCCGGCCAGCGCCGCCGAGTCGAAGGCCGCGTAGCCGCTCCCCTTCTCGACGCGGGCCGAGTCGACGGCGCCGGTGGCGTCGATGAAGAGGCGGAGCGTGGTCTCGCCCTCGACCCCGGCGTCCCAGAGCTCTTCCGGGTACTGGAAGGTCGACTCGGAGACCTGCCGGGGCGGCGTCTCGGGGATGGGCTCGCGCTCGCAGGCGGCCGCGGCGAGGGCGGCGGCGGCGAGGGCGGCGAAGCGGACGGGGCGCATGGCTGCGGGGCCGTGGGGATGCGGGCGGGCACGCGAAAGGACGGCCTTCCCGCCGCCCGCGCGGGCGG
>DATACF010000872.1:0-5502 GCA_036259235.1 Longimicrobium sp.
GCTCCGCGGCTACTTCCCGGCGGACGCGGGGCCGGCGGAGGTGCGCGCCGGGCTCGCCCGTCTCGCCGAAGCGCACGGGCTGACCCTCCCCGAGCTCCTGGCGGCGAACCCCGCGTACCACCCCGCCCTCGGGGACGACGCCGCGTGGCGCCCCCCCGCCCTCGCGGTCGTCGTCCCCGAGCCCCCGCCCGAGACGCCCCCGCGGTGGGGGCGGGCCGGCGCGCGCGCGGCCGCCGAGGCGCTGATCGTCTTCTGCGAGACGCGGCGCGACTGCGTGGCGCTGATCGACCCCCCGGCGGACGCCGACACGGGGCCGCGGGTGGAGGACTTCCGCGCCGAGCTCCCCGACACCCCCGCCGCCGGGCTCTACTGGCCCTGGCTGGTGGCCGAGCGCGACCCGCGCGCGGGGGGCGCCGGGCGGCGGACGGGGACCTTCGCCATCCCGCCCTCGGGGTTCGTCGCCGGGCTCACCGCCGCGGCCGACCTGGCCGTGGGGCCCCACCGCTCCCCCGCGGGGCAGACGGCGCGGCGCGCGCTGGCGCTGGCGGCGGGGGTGGACGAGGCGCTCCACGGGCGGCTGAACGCGCGGGGGGTCAACGCCTTCCGCGAGCGGCCGGAGCGGGGGGTGGTGCTGGAGGGGACGCGGTCGCTGGCGCGGGGCGGGCCGTGGCGGTGGCTGAACGTGCGCCGGACCTTCCTCGCCATCGCCGAGGACGTCGAGGAGCGGACCGCGTGGGCGGTCTTCGAGCCCAACGGCCCCCTCCTCTGGGCCGACCTCCGCGACGCCGTCCGCGCCTACCTCACCCGCCGGTGGCGGCGCGGGTGGCTGGCCGGCGCCCGCCCCGAGGAGGCCTTCTACGTCCGCTGCGACGAGGAGACGAACACCGTGGCCGAGCAGGAAGCCGGGAGGGTGATCGCGCGGATCGGGCTGCGCTTCCCGCCGCCCATCGAGTGGATCGAGGTCCGGATCGGCCGCTCCGCGCTGGGGCTGGAGGTCCTGGACGTGGACCGGGCCGCGTGAGGAGCGACCGTTGAGCCTCCTGGGACTCCGCCCCGACCCGCTGACCGCCTTCCGCTTCCTGGTGACGATGGAGGGGGAGCCGGTGGGCGCCTTCTCGGAGGTCACCGGCCTCGCCGCCGAGGTGGAGGTGCTGGAGGTCCCCGAGGGGGGCGAGAACGGCTTCGTCCACAAGCTCCCCGGGCGCGCCAAGCACGGGAACCTGACGCTGCGGCGCGGCGTGGTCACCCTGGGGCTCTGGCGGTGGTTCGCCGAGGTGATGGCCGGCCGCCCCGTGCGCCGGACGATCTCCGTCGTCGTCCTCCCCGGCGCCCAGCCCGCCATCCCGGTGCGCTTCGTCTTCGACAGCGCCGTCCCCGTCCGCTGGACCGGCCCCGAGCTGAAGGCCGAGCAGAGCGCGGTGGCGGTGGAGACGGTGGAGCTGGCGCATCACGGGTTCATCGTCGAAGGGCCGTGAGTGCGAAAGTGCGAAAGTACGAAGGTGCGAAGGTGCGTGAGTGCGTGAGTGCGGAAACGGTGAAACGGTGGAGATGGAGTCCCGATGCCCCTGTACGTGCACGAAGTCGACGCCCGCGTCACGCCGGAGCCTCCGGCGGGGGGGGATCACGGGTTGAGCCCGGAGAAGTTCGCGGCGCTGGTGAGCGCGGTGGCGCGGGAGCTCATGCGGCGGCAGAGGGACGCGGAGGGGGTGAAGGCGGACGCGCGGATCACGGGGACCAACCGGCCGCCTTCGGTGGGAGGGTGACATGCCCGAGCGCCTGACCATCACCGTCACCGACCGCGACGCCGTCGACCCGCCCCGCCTCCCGGAGCGGATCGAGGCGCAGTACAACCCGGCGGAGCTGTCGCTGGAGAAGTCGGCGCAGATCGGGGAGCAGAACATCCCCGGGCTCGACAGCGCGCTGCTGCAGTTCGTCCGGGGGCAGACGCAGAAGCTCACCGTGGAGCTGACGCTCGACCAGGCGAGCGCGCCCGCGGGGCAGCCCGACAAGGGAGTCGAGCGGCGGATGGAGGCGCTCTACCAGCTGGTGAAGGTGCAGCCGAAGACGCACGCGGTGCCGCGCGTCCTCGTCACCTGGGGGCCGGGGTTCTCCTTCGCGGCGGTGGCCGAGTCGGTCACCCGCAAGATGACGCTCTTCGACCGCGAGGGGCGGCCGGTCCGCGCGGTGGTCACCGTCGTCTTCCGCGAGTACCGCACCCTCCAGAAGCAGCTCAAGGAGCTCAACCTCCAGTCGGCCGACCAGACCAAGGTCACCGTCCTCCGCGCGGGCGACCGCCTCGACGTCCTGGCCGCCCGCGAGTACGGCGACCCCGAGGCGTGGCGCGCGCTGGCGGCCCACAACGGGATCGAGGACCCCCGCGACGCGGCGCCGGGGACGGTGCTGGAGATCCCGCCGCTGAAGGACCTGGCCGTCCGGAGCCGCCTGTGAGCGCCCAGTCCATCGCCGCCCTCGGCACCGACTTCTACGTCCCGGCCTACGAGATCCGCGTGGGCGGGCGCCCGATCGACCGGCAGGCGGTCCGCGACGTCCTCTCGGTGACCTACACCGACTCGCTGGAGAGCGTCGACTCCTTCTCGCTCGAGGTCAACAACTGGGACGAGGAGAAGCGGACGACCAAGTACAGCGAGGGCGACCTCTTCACCCCGGGGCAGCGGGTGGAGGTGAAGCTCGGCTACCTCGACGCGGGGCTGGTGAAGGTGCTCACCGGCGAGATCACCTCGCTCCAGCCCAAGTTCCCCGCCGAGGGGCCGCCGACGCTGACGGTGAGCGGGCTCAGCCTCCTCCACCGGCTGCGGCGGAAGGAGCGGCAGCAGGTCTACGAGAACAAGACCGACTCGCAGATCGCGAAGCAGATCGCGGGCGACCTGGGCGTCGACATCGAGACGCGCCCGGCGGCGGCCGAGCCGGTGCACCCGTACGTCATCCAGCCCAACCAGCAGGACATCGTCTTCCTCCTCCAGCGGGCGCGGCAGATCGGCTACGAGCTGACCGTGCGCGAGAAGGACGACGGGACGCCGGCGCTCTTCTTCGGGACCCCGGACTCGGCGTCCACCCTCCCCTTCCGCCTCCAGTGGGGGGCGTCGCTCCTCTCCTTCGACCCCAAGCTGACGACGGCGAACCAGGTCGGCTCGGTGACCGTGCGGGCGTGGCACCCCACGCGGAAGAAGGTGATCGAGGCCACGGTGACGCGGAAGGAGCTGGGGGGGCGGGAGCCCTTCACCGACGCCTTCAACGAGCGGCAGGAGATCATCGCCGACCGCCCGGTGAGCAGCGAGGCCGACGCGAAGCGGCTGGCGACGGAGACGCTCCGCAACATCGCCCACGCCTACGTCACCGCCTCGGGGTCGACCGTGGGGCTCCCGCGGCTGCGGACCGGGGTGCGGGTGGAGATCACGGGGCTGGGGGCGAAGTACCTCGACGGGACGTACTTCGTCACCGGGACGACGCACACGCTGGGCGACTCGGGCTATTCCACGTCCTTCCAGGCGCGGCGGGAGGTGGCGCAGTGAGCGGCGGCGGGGGCCCGAGCACCAAGACCGACGCCATCGTCATCGGCGTGGTGCAGGAGCTCGACGACCCGCAGAAGCTGGGGCGGGTGCGGGTGCGCTTCCCCCACCTGGCCGACCAGATCAGCCAGTGGGCGCGGATCGCCACGCTGATGGCCGGCGCCGACCGGGGCTCGCTCTTCCGCCCCGAGCCCGAGGACGAGGTGCTGGTGGCCTTCCTCCACGGCGACCCCGCGCAGCCGTACGTGATCGGCGCCCTCTGGAACGAGAGCGACACCCCCCCGGAGAACGGCGGCGCCGCCGAGAACCACCTGCGGACGCTGAAGACCCGGAGCGGCCACGTCCTCCGCTTCGACGACACACCGGGCGAGGAGAAGATCGAGGTGATCTCCTCCGACGAGAAGCAGCGGATCACGATCGACGTGGGCGGCCAGAAGGTCTCCGTCGAGGCCGACCAGGGCGACGTCCTGGTGAAGACGGGGACCGGCAACGTCGAGGTCGACTCCGGCGGCGCGGTCACCGTCAAGGCCCAGCAGTCGGTCAAGATCGAGGCGCCCCAGATCAACGTCGAGGCCAGCGGGACGCTGACGCTCAAGGGGGCGATGGTGAAGATCAACTAGGGAACTGCGTGAGTGCGAAGGTGCGAAGGTGCTGACTCGTCTCGGCGATGCCCGGGGCTGTCATTCTGAGGGAGCCTGGGCGACCGAAGAATCTGCGGTTGCGGCATGCGCGGGAGCCCGCGGAGACGGTTCGACAACCTGTGAAGGAGTGCGGCGATGTGCCCGTTCGCGGCGAAGCAGGGGGACCAGGTGGTGGCGACGGACATCCACTTCATCATCCCGCCGCCGCCGGCGACGGGGACGATTCCGGTGCCGCACCCGTTCACGGGGATCATCGACGGGGGGCTGTCGAGCGACGTGCAGATCGAGGGGCGGCCGGCGGCGACGGTGAACAGCACGGCGACCAACACGCCGCCGCACATCCCCATCGGCGGCACCTTCGCCAACCCGCCGTCGAACAAGGGGACCATCATCCTCGGCAGCGCCACCGTGCTCATCAACGGCAAGGGCGCCGCCCGCATGGGCGACACCGTCCGCACCTGCAACGACCCCGTCGACCAGCCCGTGGGGACGGTCATCGCCGCCTCCACGGTCGACATCGGCGGATGAAGCACCTGGGCACCTGGCACTCGGCACCGGGCACTCAGGACTTGGGACTCAGGACTCAGGACTCATCCCCATGCGCGACGACCTGATCGGCCGCGGCTGGCCCTTCCCGGTGCGGCCGGGCCCCGACGGGCGGATCCGGCTCCAGGCGGGCGACCGCAAGATCCGCGAGAGCATCTGGCTCATCCTGGCCACCGCGCCGGGGGAGCGGGTGATGCGCCCCGGCTTCGGGGCGGGGCTCCCGCGCGAGCTCTTCGGGCCCAACGACCCGCGGCAGCGCGCCCTCCTGGCCGAGCGCGCCCGCGACGCCCTGGTCCTCCACGAGCCCCGCGTCGACGTCCTCGACGTCCGCGCCGAGGCCGACCCCGACGAGCCGGCGCGCGTCCTGGTGCAGGTCGACTACCGCGTCCGCGCCAACAACGCCGTCTTCAACCTGGTCTACCCCGTCTACCTGACGGAAGGAGCCGAGTAAGGTGCCGATCGCGCCCCCGCCCCTGGAAGCGCGCACCTTCGACGAGCTGGTGGCCGAGGCCCGGCGCCGGATCGCGCGCTACACCCCCGAGCTCTCCCTGGGGTGGACCGACCACAACGAGTCGGACCCCGGGATCACCCTGGTGCAGCTCTTCGCCTGGCTCGCCCAGATCACCCAGGAGCGCGTCAACCAGCTCCCCGAGCGCACCTACCGCGCCCTCCTCGACCTCCTGGGGATGCGCGTCCGCCCCGCGGTGCCGGCCGAGGCGGACCTCGTCTTCGAGTCGATCCCCGGGGTGGGGCGCGCCCACGCCCTCCCCCCCGGGCCGCGCGGGGGC
>DATACF010000873.1:0-4965 GCA_036259235.1 Longimicrobium sp.
CCCCAGCCCCGCGCAGGCGACGTCGAAGGCGCGCTTGGCGGCGCTCACCGGCGGAAGGCGCGCACCACGCCGAGGACCGCCTCGATCACGTCGGCCACGTCCTCGTCGCCCAGCCGCAGGTTGAGCGGGATCGAGAAGATCCGCTCGAAATTCGACCACGCCACCGGGAAGCTCTCGGGCTTCCACCCGTACCTGTCGCGGTAGTACGGGTGCGTGTGCACGGGGATGAAGTGCACCGACGTCCCGATGTTTCGCGCCCCCATCTCGTCCACGAACCGGTCGCGGTCGATGGTGAGCAGCTCCGGGCGGATGCGGAGCGGGTAGAGGTGCCAGGCGTGCTCGACATGGCCGCGGCGGCCGGGGAGCTCCAGCGCCTCCTCGGCGCCGAAGGCCGCGTCGTACATCGCCACGATCTCGCGGCGGCGAGCCTGGAACCCCTCCAGCTTGCGGAGCTGCCAGAGCCCGAGCGCGGCCGCGATGTCGGTCATGTTGTACTTGAAGCCCGGCATCAGGATCTCGTACTTCCAGCTCCCGCCCTTCCCGTACCGGTTCCAGGCGCCGCGGCTCATCCCGTGGAGGCTCACCATCCGCGCCCGCTCCAGGAACTCCGGCGAGCCGGTGAGCATCCCCCCCTCGGCGGTGCTCAGGTTCTTGGTGGCGTAGAAGGAGAACGCCGCGGGGTTGCTCCCCGAGCCGATCCACCGCCCCCGGTACTTCGCCGGGACGGCGTGGGCCGCGTCCTCGATCACCTCCAGCCGGTGCGCCGCCGCGGTCTCCAGGATCGGGTCCATCTCGGCCGGGTGCCCGGCGTAGTGCACGGGGACGATCGCCTTCGTCTTCGGAGTGACCGCCTTCGCGATCTCCGCCGGGTCGATGTTGAGCGTGTCGGGCTCCACGTCCACCAGCACCGGCGTGGCGCCCACGTGCTCGATGACGTTGACGCTGGCCGCGAAGGTCATCGGCGTGGTGACGACCTCGTCGCCGGGGCCGACGCCCAGCGTCGCCAGCGCGGTGTGGAGCCCCGCCGTGCACGAGTTCAGCGCCAGCGCGCCGGGGGCCGAGACGTACGCCGCGAACTCGGCCTCGAAGGCGCGGGTCTTGGGGCCGGTGGTGATCCAGTCGGAGCGGAGGGTGTCCACCACCTCCGCGATCTCCTCCTCGCCGATCAGCGGCGGGGAGAAGAGGAGGAAGTCGTCGCGCACGGGAGGGGTCGTCGAAGCCACGTTGGAAACCCTTTCGGTCAGCCGTTCTTGCCCTGGAGCGCGGGCGCCGCCGCCGCGCGCGCCTCGCGGAGCCGCCGCGCGTACGGGCTGGTCACGAAGCGCCGCTTCCCCGTCGGCGGGAGCGGGATCTCGGCCACCGTCTCGACGTGCACGTCGAGGTCGGCGCCGTGGGCCTGGAAGTCGCGCACGATCCGCCCCGCCACCGCGGCGTCGAACCCCGGCCGGGGGACGATCCGCAGGAGGATGGAATCGGCCTCCTCCTGCACCACCTGGAACTCGTGCACCTCGGGGACGTCGTCGAGGAGCCCGCAGAAGAACTCCACCAGGAGGCGGTTCCCCGACGGGGTCACCACGATGTCGGTGTCGCGCCCCTGGATGGAGTCGAGGAGCTCCCACGCCCGCCCGCAGGGGCAGGCGGCCTCGGCCGAGGGGACGGCCAGGTCGCCCACCCGGTAGCGGATCAGGGGCATGGGGCCGGGGTGGAGGCGGGTCAGCACCACCTCGCCGGCCGTCCCCGGGGGCACCGGGCGCCCGTCGGCGTCGAGGAGCTCCGAGACGCAGTCGAGCATGTGGCGGTGGTAGCGCCCGTGCTCGCACTGCGCGGCCACGTGCATCCCCTCGCCGATCCCGTAGGTGTCGTAGAGGCGGGCGCCGAAGACCTCCAGGATCTCGCGGCGGTAGACCTCCTGCACGTTGTCGCCCCAGGTGACGGCGGCCTTCAGGGGGCGGTTCCACCCCTGCTCGCGCGCCCGCTCGGCGAGCGCGTGCAGCGACCCCGGGTAGCCGAAGATGAAGTCGATCCGCTCGCGCTCGAGGAGCTCCAGGGCGCGGTCGAGGTCGCCCGGGCGGAGGTCGAAGGCCGAGACGTAGTGGCAGCGGAGGAGCCGGTCCTTGATCCGCCGGTCGAGCGAGCGCGAGAGCGTCATCCCCATCTGGAGGTGGGGGGTGCCGATCTCCCACCCCGCCCACTCCAGCATCAGGAGGAAGGTGGCGCGGTACCACCCCGCCGTCTCGGGGTCCTCGACGACCTGGAAGTTGCTCCCCGTCGACCCCGAGGTGGAGTTGACGTAGGTCCGCTGCCCGGTGGGGCGGGTGACGCGCTCCGGGTACCCCGCGCGCAGCTCGGGCTTCCCCACCCAGGGGATGCGGGGGAGGTCGGCCACGCTCCGGACGTCGGCGGGGCGGACCCCGGCGGCGTCCATGTGGTCGCGCCAGAAGGGGACCTCGCGGTACGCCACCTCCACGGTCCGCCGGAGGAGGGCGTCGCGCTCGGCGGCCACGCGGCCGGCGTCCCACCACTGCGCCTCCTCCAGCATCTTCAGCCGCGCCATCATCCGCTGCCCGAAGGCGCGGTCGCCCAGCGGGAGGAGGAGGTTGCGGAGGAGCCAGCTTCGCGAGCGGTCGAGCACGCCGGCCCGCCCGCCCGGGGAGGGAGCGTCACGCATCGGCACTCAGGGGTTCGGGGAGCTCCGCGGGGGCGGGGGCCGCCGCCCCGGCCGGGGCGCCGCCGGCGAGGCGCGCCTCCAGGTGGCCGATGAAGCGGTCGGCGATCCGGGCGCGGTCGTAGCGCTCCACCGCCGCCCGCCGCCCGTTCTCGCCCAGCCGCCGCCGGAGGGCGGGGTCGGCGGCGAGCGTCCGCACCGCCTCCGCGAGGGCGTCCGTGTCGCCGGGGCGGACGACGATGCCCGCGTCGGCGCGGCGGACGATCCCGGCGGCCTCGCCCTCGGCCACCAGGACCACGGGGCGCGCGCTCGCCATCGCCTCGTAGAGCTTGGAGGGGACGGCGCCGGGGATGTACTTCTTGAGCGGGACGACGACGATGTCGGCCGAGGCCACCAGCGCCGGCATCTCGCTCTTGGGGACGGGGTCGCGGAACTCGACGTTCTCCACCCCGCGGGCGGCGGCGTCGGCCACCAGGTCGCGCTTGACCGGCCCCTCGCCCACCAGGACGAAGCGCGCCGGGGCGCCGCGGAGCCGCTCGGCGGCGTCGAGGAGCTGGTCGAGCCCCTGCGCCAGCCCGTGGAGGCCGGCGTAGAGGACCACCGCGCCGGGGCCCTCGCCGAAGAGGCCGGGGCGCGCCAGCCCGGGGTGGAAGGCCCCGGTGTCGCACCCGTTGGAGAGGTGGTAGGTGGGGACGGCGGGGAAGCGGCGCGAGACGTCGGCGAGGATCTCGGCCGACTGCCCCGTCACCAGCCACGCCTTCCGGTAGCACCACGCCTCCAGGCGGGCGCTCAGGGCGTACGCCCGGCTCTCGCGCCGGACCAGCCCCAGGCTCACCGCGCTCTCGGGCCAGAGGTCGGAGACGTTGAAGATCATCCGCGCCCCCTTCACCCGGCTCAGCCACACCCCCGCGTACCCCAGGAAGAGGGGCGGGCTCTCGACCAGGAGGTAGTCGGGGCGCGGGAGCGCCGCCGTCCCCACCACGGCCGAGGAGACGACGAAGGAGAAGTAGTTGGTGAGCCGGTGGAGGAAGTCGGCCCGCTGCGTGGGGTAGATGAAGCTCCGCAGGACACGGGCCCCGCCCACCGTCTCGCGCCGGAAGACCCCGCCGTACCCCGGGTGGACCTTCCCCGCGGGGTAGTTGGGCATGGCCGTCAGGACGTCGACGGCGTGCCCGCGGGCGGCGAAGTGCGCGGCCAGCTCCGAGAGGCGCGCCTGCGGGGCGCCCAGCTCGGGCGGATAGTACTGCGTCAGGAACGCGATCCTCACCGCCCCTCCGTCGCTTCGCCCACGCCCGTCTCCCCCCCCAGCCACTTGATCATGATCCCGTTCCACTCGCCGCCGCTCTCGCGGCGCTCCCACCCGCACTTCTCGTAGAAGCGCACCGCCCGCGCGTTCTCGGGGCGGACGCTCAGGTGCATCACCCCGAAGCCGCGCCGCCGCGCCTCGGCCTCGGCGTCGTCCATCAGCGCCCGCGCCGCCCCCGTCCCCCGCGCCTCGGGGTGCACGGCGATGGAGAGGATCCCGAAGGAGGGGAGCCACCCCCCCGGGGGCGGGGTGCGCCGCGGGGTCCGCACCAGGAGGCGCGCCCCCAGCGCCGCGGCCTTCCGGAAGGCGCCCCCCAGGAGGAGGCGCGGGCGGAGGAGGGCGCGGAGCGCCAGGTACGGCGCGTTGCCGCGCACGTACCCGGTGAGCGCCCCCCGGTAGACGCCGCCGAAGCAGAACCCCACCAGCCGCCCCTCCGCGAAGGCGCCGCGCGGGTGGGCGTCGTGGGGCCCCGCCAGGAGCCAGGCGTAGTAGCGGCGCGGGGCGTCGCCCCCCAGCGCGGTGAGCGCGCTCCCGGGGAAGGCGGCGCGGTGCACCTCGGCCACCCGCGCCAGGTCGGCCGCGCCCAGGGGGCGCACCTCCACCCGGAGGGCCTCGGGGCCGGCGGCGGCGCTCACGGGGCGCCCTCCACGGTGCCGGCCAGGAGGCCCTCCCACCGGGGGAGGACCGCCGACCAGTCGCACCCCTCGGCCTTGCGGCGCCCGGCGCGCGAGAGCCGCCCCGCCAGCGCGGGGTCGCGGAGGAGGCGGAGGACGGCCGCGGCCATCGCCTCCGCGTCGCCCGGGGGGACGAGGAGGGCGTCGCCGCCGTCGTCGAGGAGGTAGGGGATCCCGCCGACCTCCGTGCTCACCACGCAGAGCCCGCACGCCATCGCCTCCAGCACCGTCACCGGGGTGTTGTCGGCGCGGGGGGTGTTGAGGTAGACGTCGCCCTCCGCCAGGCGCGCGGGGACCTCGGCCTTGGGGACGGGCCCCGC
>DATACF010000874.1:0-12333 GCA_036259235.1 Longimicrobium sp.
CGAGCCTGGCCGACGCCGTCCGCGCTATCCGCGCCGCCGCGGGCGACCGCGCCGCCACCGCCGCCCTCGCGCGGGCGCACCGCGCGTACGCGGCGGGGCGGGTGCCCTTCGAAGAGGCCGACTACCGGCGGGCCGAGAGTCATTTCGCCGCGGCGGAAGCGGCCGCGGACGGGTCCGCCGCGCTGCGCGGGTGGGCGCGGGTGTACCTGGGGACGACACAGGTGCACAACGGCGAGCGCGAGAAGGGGGAGCGGCTCCTGGCCACGGCGACCGCCGCCGACCCGGCGCGCCACCCCGCCCTCGCGGCACGCGCACGGTGGTCGCTCGGGAACACGCGGGCGCGGCGCGACCAGTGGGTCTCGGGGGTGCAGGAAGCCGTGGAGTCGGCGCGCCTCTTCGCCCGGGCCGGCGAGCGGGAGAACGAGGGCGCGGCGCTGAACATCGCCACCGATGCGTACGTCGTGCTCGGCGAGCCGGACTCGGGCTACGTCACCCTGCACCGGGCGCTCGACCGGCTGCGCCCGTACCGCGGCTCCGTGCGGCTGCACAACCTGCTCACACCCGCGGCCCGCATCGCCGCGGCCGACGGGCTCCCCCGGGCGGCGGCCCGCCTCCAGGACGAAGGGGTGGCGGTGGCGGTGCGCAACGGCAACCCCCGCTACGAGGCCGAAGCGTACCTGGCGCGCGCCCGGCTCCACGCCGCCGCGGGCGACACCGCGGCCGCCGCGCGGGACGTGCGCGCGGCGCGGCCCAGGGTGGGCGCGGTCGAGGAGGCCCCCGCGCGCCCCTGGCTCGACGCCGACCTGCGCGAAGCGGAAGCGATGGTCTCCTTCCGGGGCGACCCCGCCCGGACGACCGAGGCTCTCGATTCGGCGGCGGCCTACTTCGGCCGGATCCCCCTTCCGTTCCGGACCCTCCCCGCGCTGGTGGGAGGAGCCGAGGCGCGGCTCGCTGCGCGCGATACGGCCGGCGCGGCGGCGAGGCTCGAGCGGGCTCTCCGACTGCTGGAAGAGCGGCGCGACTCCATCCGCATGGAGCCGCGGAGGGCGGCGGTGTTCGAGGCCTTCCGGGGGGTGGTGGACCGGCTGGCGATGCTGAAGCTCGCGGAGGGGCGGGCCGCCGAAGCGCTCGACATCATGGACCGGGGCCGGGCGTCTCTGGCGTCAGCGGGCGCGGCGGCGCGGCACGGCACGGACGGCGGCGTCCGGTCCCCGCCGGGGGAGGTCGCGGTCGAGTACGCACGAGTGGCCGACACGCTGGTGATGTGGACGGTGGCGGGGCGCCGGGTGGAGGTCGCCCGCGCGGCGATCGACACCCTCCGGCTCGCCCGGACGCTCGCGGCGCTGGAGGCGATGCTGGAGCGGCGCGCCGGCGAGGCGGAGGTCCGTCCCGCGCTCTCCCTCCTCCACGACTGGCTGGTGCGCCCGCTCGAAGGGCGGCTCGGCGGGGTCGGAACCCCGCTGGTGGTGGTCGCCGACGGCGAGCTGACGGCGGTCCCTTTCGCCGCCCTCTTCGACGCGCGGCGGGAGCGTTACCTGGTGGAGGACCACCCGCTCCGCTTCGCCGCGAGCCTGCGCGAGGCGCGGCGTCCGGCCGCCAGAACAGTCACGGAGGGGGTGCTGTTCGTGGCCGACCCGGCGTTCGACCGCACGGCGTACCCCCTCCTGGAGCCCTTGGAGCATGCCCGGGTGGAAGTCCGCCGGATCGCGGAGGACTACGGAAGCGTGACGGTGCTAGAAGGCGCGGCGGCCAACTTACCCGCCGTGATGGTCGCTCTGAGACGGGCCGGGATCGTCCACTTCGCCGGACACGCGGTCTTCGACGATGCGCGCCCCGAGCGCTCGCACCTCGTGCTCGCCCCGGCGCCCGGGCGCGGCGGCGCCGGGAAGGTCACCGCCGCCGAGCTGGCGGAAGCGGACCTGCGGCATGTGCGCCTGGTGGTGCTCTCCGCCTGCCGCACGGTCCGCACCGGACGCGCGCGCACGGCCGGGTACACGGGGCTGGCCGGCGCGCTCCGGGCGGCGGGCGCGGGCGGGGTGGTGGGAAGCACCTGGGACGTGGACGACCGCCTCACCGCCGCGCTCATGCCCGTCTTCCACCAACGGTACGCGCGCTCCGGCGACGGCCCCCGGGCCCTCCGCGAAGCCCAGCTGACGCTGCTGCACTCCGCCGACGCCGCGCTGCGGACTCCCGCCGCCTGGGCCGGCTTCCGGTACACCGGACGCTGACCGGGGCCCCGGACCACCCGGGAAGGCGGTGCGGAGCCGCCTGACCGAGTGACTCCGGCCGTCCCGGCCGAACGCCCGCCCCGGCGAACGCCGGCGGGAGCCACACCACGATGGAAGGAGCGTTCATGGACACCACCACCATCGCCGTCGTCGTCGTTCGGATGACGGGCATCCTGCTGATGACGCCCAGCGATTCGAACGACGCCGAACCGATGCACGTGCTGATGCCCCGCCTGAGCACGGCGGTTCCCACTCACTTCGCGCAGATCGGCTATCGAACGCTCGTGGATCCGGGAAACTGCGTGCCATACGTGGACAAGATCTGCTACCTAAACATGGACGGCTGGTACACGGAGATCGGTTCGCAACGTAACCCGGGCGGGAAGGTCACGCTCCCGCCCAACGCGCCCAACGTCTCCGACGGTGTGAACATGCGGCTGGCGAAGGAGCTTCTCACCGACGCTCCGGACCCCACCAGGGTCCGGGCCCGGGTGACGCTTCTGGCCGGCCAGGAGACGAAGTCGTGCGCGCTCGCGAAGTGGCGGTGGGTCCCCCAGAGCACGGGTGCGGAGCAGCGGCTCGACATGGCCAGCGTCGTCGACTGGAGGATCCCGAACGTCCCGCTCAGCGAAGGACGGCTGGTGATCGTGCGCAGGCGGTTCCACGAGCCAAACGTGACCGACACGATCCACGTCGAGTCGGCCAACGGCAGGATCGAGTTGTTCGTGAGACACGTGATCTACGACGAACTCGATCACGTGGTAAGCACGCAGCCGCGGGCAGTACTCGGTGACGCGGCGCAGCACTTCGATGAGTACTACAATCTGCTGGGCCACTCAGGAGACAGACCCATTCCTTATGTGTCGGACCTGACCGGGTATCCGAAGCGATGTGCGTGGGAGGACCAGACTCCCGTTTTCCATGCCCCGCGCCCATTCGGGCGTCCGGGAGGAGTGCGTGCCCTCGGTGAAGACTTCGACAGCCCGGGGATGCTGAGCTGCATGGTGGCTTCCGCGAGGCCCGAGAGCTGAAGCCGGCGCGGCGGCGCGCAGTGGTCCAGCGGCACTCGATTCGCTCCTCGATCGCATACGGTCGGGGAGCGATCAACGCTGTTGGAGCGGAGACCGGAGACGAAGCAAGACTACGAGGATGGATGTCGACCTTTCGCAAGCGCGGGACGCTCCCGCCGGAGGTGGCGGAGCGGCTCCCGCCCAACCAGGCGCTCACGGAGAAGTGGCCGGTCCTCCACTACGGGAGCGTCCCGGTCATCGCCCCGGCGCAATGGGCGCTGACGATCTTCGGGCTCGTGGAGGAGGAGGTGCGGATCGGGTGGGACGACCTCCAGCGCCTCCCGCGGGCCGAGCGGACGAACGACATCCACTGCGTCACCCACTGGAGCCGCCTGGGCAACGCGTGGACCGGCGCCGCCGTCCCCGACGTCCTGGCGCTGGCGCGCGTCCGGCCGGAGGCGACGCACGTGATGCTGCACGCCTTCGGCAACTACACCACCAACCTCTCGCTGGAGGACTTCGCCCGGCCCGGGAACCTCTTCGCCACGCACCACGACGGCGCCCCGCTCGCCCCCGAGCACGGCGGCCCGGTGCGCGTGGTGGTGCCGCACCTCTACTTCTGGAAGAGCGCCAAGTGGGTCCGCGGCGTGGAGCTGATGGCCGGCGACCGCCCCGGCTTCTGGGAGGAGAACGGCTACCACATGCGCGGCGACCCGTGGAGGTCGGAGCGCTACGACGACTCGCCCGTGCGCCGGATGCAGCAGATGCGCGCCGCGTCGAAGCGGGAGGCGCGGAAGGAGGACGGGAGCGGATGAGGAAGGGGACCGGACCCCGCCCGGGAGGCGAGGTCCGGCGCGCGGCTCACCGCGCCGCCGCGGGGGCGCGGTGGAGGGCGCACGAGCAGGTCGCCCGCGCCGCCTCGGCGGGCGAGGGGAAGAGGTGGTAGACCATGGCCACCACCATCGGCGCGAAGACGACCGCGTTGTAGAAGAGGTGCAGCTCGATCCGGGGGACGAAGAGCTGGACGACGCTGACCGGCGCCGCCCCCCCGCCCAGCCGCCACCCGGTGAGCGCCTGCGCCAGGAGGAGCGCGTGCTCGACGTGGTGCCAGAACTGGAGCGCCAGCGCCACCCCCCACCACGTCCGCGCCCGCCCCGTCATCCCCGGCCAGAGCGCCGCCAGCCCCGCCAGCATCGCCAGCGCGTAGCCGTAGTGCAGCCACTCCGAGTGCACCAGCCACGGCCACGCCATCCCCAGCACCCCCAGCGCGTGGGGGCGCGGCATCCCCAGCGCCCACACCTGGTACGCCTGGACGAGGTGCTCGGCCCAGTGCGCCAGGACGACGGCGAGGAAGGCCCACATGGCGAAGCGGTGCCACTCGCCGTTCAGCCGGGCGAGGGGGCCGGGGCGCGGGGCGGCGGAGACGGGCGGGGCGAAGGCGGTGGACATCGGGGGCACGCGGGGGCGGAAGGGCTCAGAAGGGCGGGCGGGCCGCGGCGGCGGCCTCGGCGGCGGCGCGGAGGGCGAGCTGCGGCGTGCGGCGCTTCCACACGCTCATCCGGTAGAGCGTCCAGACCAGCCCCCAGCGGTACTTCAGGTAGGGGCCGAAGAGGAGGAGGTAGTTCCGCCGCGTCGTCCAGATCTCCACGATCCGCCCCGCCTCGAAGCGGTAGGTCGCCACCCCCAGGTTGGAGACCACCGGGCGCCCGTGGCGGAGGGCGTGCCACCGGCCGCAAGCGGTGACCGTCCCGTTGGGGTTGGCCTCGATCCGCTCCATCACCAGCCGCAGGTCGGCGATCCCCGGGCGGGTGCGGAGGTAGCGGATCCAGTTGGCCCACAGGTCGATCCCCTGGAAGCGCCAGCCGTCGAAGTTCGCCACCACGTCGGGGTGGATGAACTCGGCCCCCGCCTCGATCGGCGTCTGGCCGCCCAGGATCGTCATCAGCCGCGCCACGGTGGCGCGGTTCGCCTCCGCGGGCGCGGCGGCGGCCGGCGGCTCCAGCACGGTGCTCACAGGGCACGCTCCGGGGTGGGAGGGACGGGGAGGCGGGGCCGGCCCGGGAGCCGGCTCCAGAGCGACATGTGCGCCAGCACCAGGAGCCAGCGCAGCGGATGGCGGACGCGCCCCCCGAAGATCAGCGCGTAGTTCTCGCGCCCGGTCCAGATCTCCACGATCCGCCCCCCCTCCACCCGGTAGGTGGCCGCCCCCTCGCCCCCCTCCACGGGGCGGCCGCCGCGGAGCCCCCGGAAGCGCCCCCGCGCCGTCAGCGTCCCGTCGGGGTTGGCGACGACCGCGTCGACCACCGGCTCCAGCGCGTCGACCCCGCGCGAGCGGATGAACCCCACCCACGCGGCCCAGGTGCCGGTGCCGCGGGTGCTGAAGCGGTCCATGTGGCAGAGGACGTCGGGGGCCAGGAGGCGCGCGGCCTCCTCCAGCGGCGCCCGTCCGGCGATGACCTCCATCAGCCGCCGCACCAGCGCCTCGCCCTCGGCGGGGGGGCGGGCGGCGTGGGGGCCGGAAGCGCGGCGTGCGGCATGGGGGCTCCGGGGCGGAAGGGGACGGGGCTCAGGCGAGGGCCGCGACGGCGGCGCCCTGCGGGTCGGGGAGCTCCGAGGGGTCGAGGCGGCGGACGTCGCAGAAGTCGCGGATGACGCCGGGGCGCGAGAAGATCCAGTGGAGGAGCGGGCCGGCCAGCGCGCCGCGCCGGCGGCCGCGCAGGCGGGTGGAGGCGGCCAGGCGGAGGAGGTTGGTGGTGGTGAAGCGGTCGGAGTAGCGGTGCAGCTCGCGGGGGACGTACGCCTCGCGGGGGGCGGAGGCGAAGAACTCGAAGGTGGCGTGGATCGGCACCAGCCGGCGCATGTAGCGGTCGTACTCGCGCCCCCACCGCGCGGGGTCGCCCAGCACCCGGGGGGCGAGCTGCGCGGCGGCCAGCGCCGTCCCCACCCCGGCCCCCGCCATCCACCACACCTGCGCGAAGCTGGGGCCGGCCAGGAGCCAGTTGGCCCCCGCCGCCCGGTCGTAGACGAAGTAGCGGTGCTTGAGCCCCATGATGGGGACCGCGCGCGAGAAGCGCTCGCGGTAGCGCACCCCGTAGCGGGCGTAGGCGCGCTCCGTCGCCTCCAGGAGCGCCTCGTCGGAGGCGTCGCTCTCGTCGGCGGAGAGGCTCAGCCCCACCGAGACGTAGCGCCCCAGCGGGATGCACCAGGCGATCGCGTCGAGCCCGTCGGTGTCGCGGAAGAGGCGGAGGATCACCGTCGCCTCCTCCCACGCGTCCACGCCCACGGGGACGCCGTCGGGGGCGTGGAAGTGGGTGTACGCCACCCGCTGCGGGGGGCCCAGCGTGCGCATCTCCATCCCCGTCGCCTGCCCCAGGAGCCGGCCGTGGTTGCTGGCGTCGAAGAGGTACGACGGGGAGAGCGCCGTCCCGTCCTCCAGCCGGACGGCGGCGAAGGAATCGGAGGCCGCGTCGTAGTCGAGCCCGGCGACCTTCGCGTCGACGACGGTGCAGCGGGGGCTGGCCGCCGTCGCCTCCCAGAGCGCCGCGTCGAAGCCCAGCCGGTCGAACTGGAGGAACTCGGAGACGGCGCGGTACCCCAGCGCCCGGAAGACCACCCGCGAGACCCGCCGCTGGCCGACGTCGAAGTCGCACGTCAGCTGGTGGTCGGCCAGGTACCCCACGACGGTCTTCTTGGGGAAGAAGAAGCGCGACAGCTCGGGGTACATCTCGAGGAGGAGGAGCGTCCCCTCCAGGTTCAGCGACTCGCCCAGCCGGGGGAGCGTCCCCGGGGGGCCGCCCACCAGGACGTGGTCGACGCCCGCGCGGGAGAGGGTGGTGCTGATCGACATCCCGGTGAGACCGGAGCCGACGACGACGGGAACGGAGCGGGAAGGGGGGCTGGAGGGCATGGCGCGCGGAGGCTGGAAGGGGGAAGACCTGTCCGGCGGGAGGCGGCGCTCCGGACGCGGGGAGTCCCCGGCCGGGCGCCGTCCGTGACAATAAGGCGCCCGCCGCCCCCGGGGTCAAGGTTGGCGTAAACGGCGCGCGGCGCCTTCCCCCGCCCCACCGTCCGGCGCCAGGCGCCGCATCACCTCGGCGGGGGGGATCACCCCCTCCTTCCCGCGCACCACCCCCACCGAGGTCCCCTCCGCGGCCACCCGGCCCCCCGCGAGGAAGGTGTGCGTCATGTGGAAGGCGCGCTCGTCGGCGCGGACGACCTCCATCACCACCTCGTACCGCTGGAAGGGCTTCAGCGGCTTGCGGTAGGTCATGGTGTGCTCGGCGATGATCGGCCGCCACCCCTCGCGGGCCATCAGCCGCGCCAGCCCCGTGCGGATGAAGAGGTCGACGCGGTTCAGGTCGCAGATGGTGAGGAACCGGCCGTTGTTCATGTGCAGGTTGACGTCGAGGTCGTTGGGGAGGACGCGCAGCCGGAGGACGCTCCGCCCGCCGACGACCGGGAGCCTCTCGCGCCGGCGCGAGAGGAAGAGGACGTACAGCATCCGGAAGATGAGGCTCATGGCCGCTCCCTTCGAGGCAGGAGATCCGGTCCCTCCCCCGAATGTGCCGGAGCGCGCGCCGGGAAGCAACGCTTCCCTCGCGGCGCGGAATGCCGCGAAGGGCTACGCCAGCTCCGCGAGGAGCCGCGCCAGGTCGACGCCGTGCCAGAGCCGCTCGCGCATGGCGCGCGACTCGGCCAGGGCGCCCAGGCCCCGCGGGGTGACGGAGAAGACCCGCCGCGACCCCTCGCCCGGGGCGCGCGACGAATCGACCAGCCCCTTCGCCTCCAGCCGGTCGAGCGTGGCGTAGACGGCGCCGATCGCCACCTCGCGGTCCGTCACCCGCTCGATCTCGCGGCGCACGGCCATCCCGTACGCCGCGTCGCGCGTGCGGAGCACGGCCAGCATCACCTGCTCCTCGAAGGTCCCCAGCGGCGCGTCCATCGGTTTCGTCCCAGGTTCGAAAAGGTCATCCCAGATCCGCATCGGATCGTGCGGCTCGATCTCGCCCACGATCGTTGTCTCGTGCTTGCCCAGGCCGTCTCAACCGCGTAATCGGGGGGGATGTGGAGCAGGGGCCGGCGTCCGCGCCGACCCTCCTGATCACGTAGTTTACGATGCTTGGAGGCGCGGCGCGGCGGGCGAGACGAGGATCGACCAGACGAAGGACCGAAGGGGCCTCTTCGAAAAAATTTCGATACTCATCTCCGCCTCTGGCTCCCCGGTGGAACGCGGGCGTCCCTCTCCCGGGTGTCACTGCTCCCGCAGCACCAGCGCCGGATCGATCCGGCTGGCCCGCCGCGCGGGGACGTACGCGGCCAGGAGCCCCGCTCCCAGCAGGAGGAGCGTCGCGCCGAGGAGCGCCAGCGGGTCCGCCGTCCCCACCCCGTAGAGGAAGGAGGCGAGGAGGCGGGCGAGCGCCAGGAAGGCGACGAGCCCCAGCACGATCCCCGCCCCCACCAGCGCCCCGCCCCGCCCCACCACCTCCCGGACGACGCCCGCCGGGCGCATCCCCAGCGCGATCCGGATCCCCCAGTCGCGCCGGCGGCGGGTGACGAAGTGCGAGACGACGCCGTAGACCCCGATCGTCCCCAGCACCAGCGCCAGCCCCCCCAGGAGCGCCAGGAGCGACATCACCTGCCGCGCCGGGCCGATCGCCTCGGTGAAGACCGCCTCCATCGTCGTCATCTCCCGCACCGCCACCCCCGGCGCCGCCCCCTGCACCGCCCGCCGCGCCGCGCCGAGGAGCGCCGCCGGGTCGCCCCCGTCGCGCGTCCGCGCCACGAGGGTGTGCCCCTCCGAGAGCCAGGGGACGTGGTCGTAGAGGTAGTAGCGCGCGGGCGCGGGCTCGCCGCTCAGCTCCACCTCGGCGACGTTCTCCACCACCCCCACGATCCGGTCCCACCGCCCGTCCATGAAGGCGATCCGCTCCCCGACCGGGTCGGCGCCGGGGAAGTACGCGTCGGCGAGCGCCTGGTTGATCACCACCACCCCCTCCTCCGCCGCCGTCCGGTCGGAGTCGAGGAACCCGCGCCCGCTCCGGACGCGGATCCCCATCGCCTGGAAGTAGGCGGGGGTCACCATCCGGAAGGCCGTCGTGCTCGACTCGCGCCCCGGCTGTCCCTCGACGGTGATCCCCCAGTTGTCGCCGCCGCCGCGCAGGGGGAGGCGCTGCACCGCCGCCGCCGACCGCACGCCGGGGAGGGCGGAGACCGCGTCCACCATCTCGCGGAGGATCTGCGGCCGCCGCGCGGCCTCGGTGGTGGCGGGCATCAGGACGTCGACCACCGCCACCCCCTCGGGGTCGACGCCGGGGTCGATGGCGCGGAGGTTGACCACGCTCCGGATCAGGAGCGCCGCGCCCGCCGACATCAGCAGCACCAGCGCCACCTGCCCCACCACCAGCCCGCCCTCGAGGCGCCCGCCGCGCCCGCCGATCCCCCCGGTGCGCACCCGGGTGAGGCGCGCCTGGAGGTCGCTGCGCGCCACCGACGCGCCGGGAACGAGCGCCACCGCCGTCGCCGCCGCCAGCGCGATCGCCATCGCCAGGGCGAAGACGGTCCAGTCGAGGGTGGCCGTCGAGGCGAGCACCCCCAGCGGGAGCGCGCCGGCCAGGAAGCGGAACCCCGCCAGCGCCAGCACCGCGCCCACGACGCCGGCCAGGGCGCCGATCACCAGCGCCTCCACCACCAGCTGCTGGAGGAGGCGCTGCCGGGACCCGCCCAGCGCGGCGCGGACGGCCAGCTCGGTCCCGCGGCTGTCCACCTGCCCCAGCATCAGCGCCGCCACGTTGACGCAGGCGATCAGCAGGATGACGGCCATCGCCGCCAGCATGGCCAGGAGCGCCGGCCGCACGGGGCCGACCAGGGAGTCGCGGACGGGGGTGAGCGCGGCGTCCTTCGTCTTGTCCCACGCGGCCGGGTAGTCGAAGCGCTCGCCGAGGAGGCCGGTGATCCGGTCGAGCGGGCCCTTCATCCCGCCGGGCCCGGTGCCGGGGGGGAGCCGCCCGACCAGGGCGTAGTTCCCGGCCTCGTTCTGCGGGTTGAGCGACTCGGCGAGCCAGAGGCGCACGGTGGGGTCGGGGAACCAGAACCCCTCGGGCATGACCCCGGTGATGGTGCGGGGGACGCCCCCGAGCTCGAGCCGCCGCCCCACGACGGCGGGGTCGCCGCCCAGCTCGCGCCAGAGGGCGTGGCTCAGCACCGCGGTCGGCTCGGCGCCCTGCTGGTCGTCGCCCGGCCGGAAGCCGGGGCCGAGGGCGGGGCCCACCCCCAGCACCCGGAAGAGCTCGGACGAGGCGGAGACGCCCGCGACCAGCCGGGCGGGCGCGTCACCGGAGGCGAGCGTCACGTCGGCGGAGCGGTACGCCGCCACCCCGCGGAAGTCCCCCAGCTCAGGACGGAGGTGGAGGAACTCGGCCTCCGACCAGTCGCCCGGGCTCCAGAAGACGGCCAGCTCCCGCTCGACGCGGTACGGGAGCGGCTCCAGGAGGAGCCGCCGCGCGATGCTGTACACCGCCGCCGTCCCCGCCACGCCCAGCGAGAGCGTGAGCACGGTGAGCGCGGTGTAGGTGCGGCGCGCGCGCAGCCGCCGGAGCGTGTATCGGACGTCCTTCGCCCAGCCCTCGAACATGGCTCCCCCCGGTTTGATCCAGTTCGCCCGCGGCTCGAACCCGCTCCAGCCGCGCCACCACCCCCGCCCCGCCAGCGCCGGCGCCGACGCCAGCACCTGTCGCCAGACCCACCTCCGCGCCGCCGCCCGCCCCGCGGTCCGCGCGCGCGCGCCGTGCTCGGCCGCCAGGTCGGCCAGCACCTCGTCGCGCTCCGCGTACGGGAGGAGGCGGCGCAGGAGCGCGGCGGCGAGGGGCGGAAGCCGGGGCGGGTCGGTGTGCGGCATGGAGGGCGCGGGAGGAGGGGATCTGTTTCTACATTATAGAAATAAATTCTACATTGTAGAAACGGGAAACGCCAGCGTTCCGTTCTCCCGTTGGACGGCCGCCGCGGGCGGAGGGTTTGACACCCGTTCCCTGGACGGAACGTGCAGAGCAGGCGTGGAGACGCAGTCGCATCCGGGAGAGGAAAAGCCCGCGGTCCACCGTGGAACCATGGGCCGAGATGAGTATCGAAATTTTTTCGAGGAGGCACTCCGGTCCTTCCTCTGGTTCGATCCGCGTCCGGCCGCCGCGTCCGCGCCTTCAAGGATCGCAAACTACGGAATCAGGAGGGTCGGCGCGGAAGCCGGCCCCTGCTCCACATCCCCCCGATCACGCAGTTGGCACGGCCTGGGACGAGCACGAGACCCCGACCGCGGGCGAGATCGATCGCACCATCCGATGCGGCGTCTGGGATGAGAGGGCGCGGGAGACCGGAGAACCCCGGGGCGGCCTGGACGACGACGCTGCGCCCACGGCGGCGCGGCGTTTGCCCGTGGCACGGGAGGTCCGGACGCCGCATCGAGGCGGTCCGTGCTCGCGGACGAACGACCTGGGGAGAGGGAGGGGACGATGGCGAACGTGCGGCTGTTGATCGTCTACTACAGCACCTACGGCACCAACCACGCGATGGCGGAGACCGCCGCCGAGGCCGCGCGCGAGGCCGGCGCCGAGGTGCGCGTGGTGAAGTGCCGCGAGACCGCGCCCGAGGGGGTGGTGAACGGGCAGGACGCCTGGCGGGCCCAGGCCGAGCGGACGGCGCACGTCCCCGAGGCGAAGCCGGAGGACATGGAGTGGGCCAACGCCTACCTCTTCAGCGCCCCCACCCGCTACGGGGTGATGGCGAGCCAGATGCGCGCCTTCATCGACCAGCTGGGGCCGCTGTGGGTCGAGGGGAAGCTGGCGAACAAGGCCGCCAGCGCCATGACCAGCGCGCAGAACCCCCACGGCGGGCAGGAGACCACGCTCTGGTCGATGTACGTGACCTTCATGCACTTCGGCTGCATCCTGGTGCCGCCGGGGTACACCGACCCCGTGATCTACGCCAGCGGCGGCAACCCGTACGGCACCACCTTCTCCGCCGCCGGGGAGCCGCTCTCCGAGGAGGTGAAGGCCTCCATCCGCTACCAGGCCCGCCGTCTCGTCGACTTCACCGGTCAGCTCGCC
>DATACF010000875.1:0-3413 GCA_036259235.1 Longimicrobium sp.
CCCTGTCCCGTTGCGCGCCTTCTACTCCGACCGCTTCGTCCTGCCGCTCCCGGAGGGGCACCGCTTCCCGATGTGAAGTACCGGCGCGTCCGCGAGCGGTGCCTGGAGGAGGGCATTCTCTCCCCGGACGATCTCGAAGAGCCGCCGGCGGCGACGTGGGAGGAGCTGGGGCTGGTGCACGACGCCGACTACCTGGCGGCGGTGCGCGTGGGGGCGCTTCCCCCACTGGCGCAGCGGCGGATCGGCTTTCCGTGGAGCGCGGAGATGGTGGAGCGGTCGCGCCGCTCGTCGGGGGCGACGATCGCGGCGGCGCGGGTGGCGCTCGACGAGACGGCGGCGCGGGGGTGGGGGGTGGCGGCCAACCTCGCCGGGGGGACGCACCACGCCTATCCCGGCCACGGCGAGGGCTTCTGCGTCTTCAACGACGCGCCGGTGGCCATCCGCGTCCTGCAGCGCGAGGGATCGATCGGGCGGGCGGCGGTCCTCGACTGCGACGTGCACCAGGGGAACGGCACCGCCGCCGTCTTCGCGCGCGACCCCTCGGTCTTCACCTTCTCCATCCACGGGGCCAAGAACTTCCCCTTCCGGAAGGAGCGGAGCACCCTCGACGTCGAGCTCCCCGACGGCGCGGGCGACGACGCCTTCCTCGCCGCCCTCGAGCTCCACCTCCCCCACCTCCTCGACGACTTCCGCCCCGACCTGGTGATCTACCTCGCCGGCGCCGACCCCTGGCGCGAGGACCGCTTCGGCCGCCTGGGGATGAGCAAGGAGGGCCTCCTGGAGCGCGACCGCCTCGTCCTCGGCCTCTGCCGCGAGCGCGGATTGCCGACGGCGATCACGATGGCCGGCGGCTACGCCCGCGACACCGAGGACACCGTCGACATCCACGTCGCCACCATCCGCACCGCCGTGGAGATGCGGGCGGAAGCCGGAGTCCCGCCGCCACCCCGATTGTCATTCTGAGGCCCGGCCGCGGTGATCCGGCCCTCACGCCGAAGGTCGCAGGGCCGTAAGGATCTAGCCGGGGAATGCGGAGAGGCCCGTCGCGGCAGCCCGCACCATCGCCGCGGCCGCGCCGGCATCCGTCGATGCCTGGCTCTTCCTGCCCGGCATCGACGGGGATCTTGGCGGCCGCCATTCCCGCGCGGGCTTCCGCCACGGGTATCCGGGCGGCCTCGGCTAGATCTTTACGGCCCTGCCGTCCTCCGGGCGAAGGCGGGTTCCGCGGGGCCGGGCCTCGGGATGACAACGAGGGAATCTGCGGGAAAACGAGGGGGTCTGCGGGATAACGAGGGGATCTGCGGGTCAGACGAGGGGACCTGCGGAGGAGATCGGTTCGGGGCTGGGATCAGATCCGCACCACGCCGTCCTCCCCCAGCCGCCGCAGCACCTCGGCGCGGAGGGAGAGGAAGGCGTCGTCGTCCAGCACCGGGCGCAGCTCGGCGGTCGGCATCGCGTCGTCCAGCTCGACCCACGAGACGCACCCCTCGTACGCGGGCGTGTTGCGCACCTCGCGCGGCGCGGGGAGCCCGTACGCGCGCACGATCAGGACGTGCAGGTAGGGCTTGCCGCGGTACGCGAAGCGCGAGCGGAGGGTGGGGTCGGTGAAGGGCTGGAGGTCGCCCAGGCGGAGGAGCGCGTCGAGGCTCTCGACCCGCAGCGCGTCCTCGACCACGCAGAAGAGGCGGAAGCGCACGGGATCGGGCGCCCAGCGGGGGACGTCGCCCAGGTGCTCCAGGAGGGAGGGGCGGAGCTCCGATTCGTTCTGGTGCCACCCGGTGGGGAAGATCCAGAACGCGCGGTGCTCCACCTCGAAGCCGCCCCGCTTCTCGTAGATCCCTCCTTTGCGCACCAGCACCGACAGCCGCCCCCACGCCAGCGCGTCCTCCACCGCCGCCCACTCCTTCAGCGCCTGCCGGCTCTCGGCCTCCACGCTCACGCCCGCTCGAACGGGACGCGCACGACGGTCGCCGAAGCTCCCTCCGCCGAGCCCACGCGGACGGCCGACCCCGGCTCCACCTCCCGCCGCGCGAACCCCAGCGCCACCGTCTGCCCCAGCATCGGCGAGAAGGCCACGCTGGTGATCCGCCCCACCTCCCTCCCCGTCTCCGGGTGGAAGAGCGGCGTCCCCGGCGCCGGCGCGGGCGCGTCGCCCAGCAACAGCCCGCGGAGGTGCTTGTTGACGTGGCCGCGGTGGGCGATGCGGACGATCACCTCCTGCCCCGTGTAGCACCCCTTGGTGAACGAGATCGCCCGGTCGAGCAGGCCGCTCTCCTCGAACGCCTCGGTGGGGATGACGTCCTCGGTGAGCTCGGCCCCGTAGCGCGGGCGCCCGGCCTCGATCCGCAGCGTCTCGATGGCGCCCAGCCCCACCGGCCGCGCGCCCCGCTCCCGCCCGTTCGCCAGGAGCGCGATCCACAGCTCCGGCACCACCTCCGCCGGGGCGAAGAGGTCGAGCCCCTCCTCGCCGCCGACGTAGCGCGTGGCCGCCACCATTACCGGCGCCCCGGCGAACTCCGCCTCCAGGTGCGCGTCCTCGGACATCTCGTCGAGCTCGCAGTCGAGCGCCGCCGCCACGATCTCCCGCGCGCGCGGGCCGTAGACGCCCAGCGCGCAGAGCGTGTCGGAGACGTCGGCCCACTTCGCGAACATGGGGGGGATGAACTTCCGGAAGTGGTCGCGCGTCCCCTCCAGCGCCTCGCGGGGGAGGTCGATCAGCACCTCCACGCCCCCGGGGAGCTCGCGGCGGAAGACGCGCATCTCGGCCACCGTCCGCCCCTTGGGCGTCAGCATGGCCGCGTAGACCCCCTGGCCGGACGGCGACTTCGCCAGGTCGTTGGTGACGAGCCCCTGGATCATCTTGACCGGGTCCTTCCCCCAGACGCGGATCCGCGCCCGGTCGGCCCGCTCGGCCACCCCCGCCCCCTCGCGCACCGCCCGGTACTCCGCCGTCGGGTCGCCGTAATGCCGCGCCACGGGGTGCCCCGCGGCCTCCGTCCACGCCGCCCCGCGCGCCTCCTGCAGCGCCCGGAGCGGCGACTCGGGCGCCCCCGGCGTCCCGGTCGACTGCGCCACACTGGAGCTATCCGTCATTCGTCCAATCCCTCCGATGCTCCACCTTGATCGCGACTCCCCCGAACTCCGCACGAACGCAGCCCCAGCGAGCGCCATAAATCGCGCGGCTACATCGACTTGCGCCCCAACCAGCGGACGCGCGCCAGACCCGTAAAGTACCCCTCTCCCACTTGTGGGAGAGGGTGGCGAGCCTGAGCCTAGTTCCCATCCGAAATCGCGATATTCGACCGTTGGATGGTTAGCGAGAGAAGAGCGCAGATCGAAAAACGGGCGGTCCAACGAGCCGTTACAGGTGTCCACCAGTACGTTCGACAGCACGCGAAAGACAAAGTCGGCGC
>DATACF010000876.1:0-16524 GCA_036259235.1 Longimicrobium sp.
ATGGGGGCCGTCTCGTCGTCTACGACTTTCGCGGCCGCCTCAGAGGCGGGCCAGGGCGTCGTCGAGGGAGGCGCCGCCCGCGAGGGACTGGTAGAGGGCGCCGAGCGTCTCGCCGCTGCCGAAGAGGAGGCGCGAGCGGCCGGGGCCGGCGGGGACCTCCATCACCACGACGCCGTCGCCCGCCACGCGCCCCAGGAGGTCGGTGAAGAAGCCGGTGGAGAGGTGGCACCCCACGGGGCCGCCGTCGCTCCCGCTCTCCAGCCAGTCCACCAGGTCGAGCGCGCCCACGCCGGGGTGGAGCCGGGCGTGCTCCACCCGCCCCCACCCCAGCGCCTCGAAGTAGCCGCTCACCCCGGCCCAGAACGTCTCCGGGTCCAGCGCCAGCGGGTCGGCGCCCCCCTCCCGCGCCAGGTGCTCCTGGAGCCCCGCGTGGACCGTCGGGCCCACGTCGTATCCCACCTGGCGGAGGAGGTTGACCGCCTCGTACGGGTCGCGGTCGCCGGCCAGCGCGCGGCGGACGGAGGAGATCAGCTCGGCGGGGACGTGGACGAAGTTGGCCTGGGTGGCGTTCATGTGAGGTCCAGTTCCAGGGGAGTCTCGGAAGGGGAGGGGAGGGCGTCGCCGGAGGCGGCGGCGCCGAGGGTCTCGGGGAGGGCCAGGAGCGCGTCCTCGGTCAGCTCGGCGACGCCCAGCTCGCGCGCCTTCGCCAGCTTGGAGCCCGCGTCCTCGCCCACCACCAGGTAGTCCGTCTTCTTGGTCACGCTCCCGGTGACCCGCCCGCCGCGCGCCTCGATGAAGGCACCGGCCTCGCCGCGCGACAGGGTCGGCAGCGTCCCGGTGATCACGAAGGTGAGCCCGGTGAAGGGGCCCTCGGCGGGCTCGGCGCGCTCCTCGGTGAGCTTGACCCCGGCGGCGCGGAGCTTCTCGACCACCTCCAGGTTGCGCGGCTCGGCGAACCAGGCGCGCGCCGCCTCGGCGGTCGTCTCGCCGATCCCGTGGACGGCGGCGATCTCCTCGGCGCCCGCCTGCGCCAGCCGGTCGACGCTCCCGAAGTGCCGCGCCAGGAGCGCCGCCGCGCTCTCGCCCACGTGCCGGATCCCCAGCCCGAAGAGGACGCGCGCGAAGCCGCGCTCCCTCGACTCGGCGATCCCGCCCAGGAGGTTCTGCGCCGACTTCTCCTTGAACCCCTCCAGCGTCAGCAGCTCCTCCTGCGTGAGCGTGAAGAGGTCGGCCACGTCGCGGACCAGCCCCCGCTCCAGGAGGGTGGCGATGGTCCGCTCGCCCAGGCCACGGATGTCCATCGCCCCGCGCGAGGCGAAGTGGACCACGCCCCAGTAGATCCGGTCGGGGCACGCCGAGTTGGGGCAGTAGACCATCGCCTCGCCGCTCGGCCGCTCCACCGGCGTCCCGCAGGCGGGACAGTGGTCGGGCATCACGAAGAGCGGCCCGCGCGCCTGCCCCTCCTCCACCTGCGGCCCCACCACCTGGGGGATCACCTCGCCGGCGCGCTTGACCAGGACCTTCTCGCCGACGCGGATGTCCTTGCGGCGGATGTCCTCCTCGTTGTGGAGGGTGGCGAGCTTCACCACCACCCCGCCCACCTCCACCGGCTCCAGCACCGCGTACGGGTTGAGCGCCCCCGTGCGGCCCACGTTGATCTCGATCGACTTCAGCGTGGTCACCGCCAGGTCGGGCGCGTACTTGTAGGCGATGGCCCACCGCGGCTCGCGCCCGCCGACGACCCCCAGCTCGCCGTGGAGGGCGATCGGCTCCACCTTCACCACCGCGCCGTCGACCTCGTAGTCGAGCTCGCCCCGCTGCTTCTCGAAGCGGGCCACGAACTCCAGGACCTCCTCCAGGTCGGCGCACCGCGTGGCCAGCGGGTTCACCGGGAGCCCCCACGCCCGGAGCGCGTCCAGGAGCGCCCCCTGCGACTCCACCGGCATCCGCTCGCCCGGCGGCACCTCCAGCGCGTAGGCGAAGAAGCGCAGGGGGCGCCCGGCGGTCACCGACGGGTCGAGCTGCCGCAGGGAGCCGGCGGCGGCGTTGCGGGGGTTGGCGTAGGTGGCCAGCCCCTCGGCGGCGCGGCGGGCGTTCATCTGCCCGAACCCCGAGAGGGGGAGGTAGGCCTCGCCGCGCACCTCGAAGCGGCGCGGCGGCGTGGGGCCGCCCTCGCGGAGGCGGAGCGGGATCTCGCGGATGGTGCGGAGGTTCCGGGTGACGTCCTCGCCGATGGTGCCGTTGCCGCGGGTGGCGCCCTTCACGAAGACGCCGTCCTCGTAGGTGAGCGCGATGGCGAGGCCGTCGATCTTGGGCTCGACGACGTAGCCGGCGGCGCGGACCTCGTCGGCGATGCGGGCGTTGCGCGTCTCCCAGGCGCGGAGCTCGTCGGGCCCGAAGGCGTTGTCGAGCGAGAGCATCGGCGCCACGTGCTCGGTCTTCTCGAGCTTGCTGGCGGGCTCGGCGCCCACCCGCAGCGTCGGCGAGTCCGGGGTGCGCAGCTCCGGGTGCGCCTCTTCCAGCTGCTTCAGCTCGCGGAAGAGGCGGTCGTATTCGAGGTCGGAGAGGGTGGGCGCGTCGAGGACGTAGTACTCGTGGCTGGCGCGCTCCAGCGTCTCGCGGAGCTCGGCCGCGCGGGCGGCCGTCTCCGCCAGGAGGGGCGGGGTCATCTAGGAGGCGTCGGCGGGCATCTCCGAGGCGCGGACGACGCGGTTGCGGCCCGACTCCTTGGCCACGTACAGCGCGTCGTCGGCCTTCTTGAGCAGGCTCTCGGGCGAGTCGGCCCCTTCGCTGGGGAAGGAGGCGACCCCGCACGAGAGGGTCATCCGGATCTCGTTGGCCTCGTCGCGGTAGACGTGGCCCTCCACGGCCTGGCGCACCCGCTCGGCGAATCGCCCCGCCTCCTCCTCCTCGGTGTTGGGGAGGATGACGATGAACTCCTCGCCGCCGTATCTCCCCGGCATGTCGATCTCGCGGGCCGTCTCTCCGAGGATGCGGGCGGTCTCGTAGAGGATCACGTCGCCGGTGGGGTGGCCGTAGGTGTCGTTGATCTGCTTGAAGCGGTCGAGGTCGAGCATCGCCACCGCGATCGGCTCGCCCGTGCGGTGGCTCCGCTCGAACTCCTCGCGGAGGAGCTCGTGGACGTGGCGGTGGTTGAAGAGCCCGGTGAGGCCGTCGGTGATCGACAGCTTGCGGAGGCGCTTGTTGGCGACCTCCAGCTCGCGGTTCTTCTGGTCGAGCTCGTCCTGGAGGTGCTTGATGCGGAGCATGGCCCGCACCCGCGCCTCCAGCTCCTGGAAGTTGTACGGCTTGGCGATGTAGTCGTCGGCGCCGACGTTGAGCCCCTGGACGATGTCGTCGGTGCCGCCGAGCGCGGTGACCAGGATGATGGGGATGAAGGGGAGGGCGTCGTCGGCCTTGATCCGCCGCGACACCTCGAAGCCGTCGATCCCCGGCATCATCACGTCGCAGAGGATCAGGTGCGGCGCGTCGCCGTGCACCACCTGCAGCGCCTCCTCGCCGTTGGAGGCGGTCAGCACCTCGTAGCCGCGCGAGGTCAGCCGCGCGCGCAGGATCTCCACGTTGTCGGGGAGGTCGTCGACCACCAGGATGCGGACCGGGCTCGCCGCCGCGCCGTTCCCCGCTTCGCTCAAGCCTTCGCCTCCCGGCCCGCGCCGATGAACTTCTCGACCTCGGCCACCACCCGCCGCGGCTCGCACGGCTTGGCCAGGTACCCGTCGCACCCGACCTCCTGCGCCTTGGCGCGGTCGGTGGCGAGGGCGTGGGCGGTGAGCGCGATGATGGGGATGTCGGAGGTCGCGGCGTCGCCCTTCAGGATCTTGGTGGCTTCCCACCCGTCGATGAGGGGGATGGAGATGTCCATCAGGATCAGGTCGGGGTGGTCCTCGCGGGCCATCCGGATTCCGTCCTCCCCGTTGCGCGCCTCGATGACCTGGTAGCCGAAATGCTCCAGGATCGTGCGGTAGACGGTCCGGTTGTCCTCGTTGTCCTCGACGAGCAGGACCGTCTTGCTGGCGTCGGCCATGCCGGAAAGCCTCCTGGGTGAGTTCGCCCGGCCGGCCCGATGCAGAAACGGGACCGTGCCGCGCGGCGCGGGAAGGGTTAATGTATACCCCGGCTCAAGCGAGCCGCAAGCGGCGCCGGAGCGAGGCAACCCCTTGCGGCGGGCCGCGGCACGGGCGTTGCCGGACGCGCTCCGCCGACGGTCTCCTTCACCATCCGTTTCTCCTCGGACGATGCACTACGACGACACCGCGAGGCGCTTCAACCTGGTGCGCGGCCTCGTGTTCGGCGCGGTCCTGGGCGCGGGGCTGGCCCTGGCCCTCTCTCCCCGCGCGCAGGGCGCCGCCCGCGCCGTCCTCCGCGCCGGCGGCTCGGTCCGCCGCAAGGCCCTCCGCGGCGGCGACGGCGCGGAAGAAGGAGGCCGCGCGAAGCGGAAGAAGTTCGAGCTGTAGGACGAAAAAACGGAAGTGCCAAGTCCTGGGTCCTGAGTCCTGAGTGACTGCACCGGGTTCGCCCCGGTTCTTGCGATCGCTCGGGACTCAGGACTCAGCACTCAGCACTCAGGACTCTTCTCCATGCCTGCTTCTTCCAGCGGACGTTTCGACCTGATGCCGGCCTCGGCCTCGCCCGGCGAGCTGGAGCCGCTCTACCGCCGTCTCTTCGGCCAGCGCCGCCTGGTGGTGGTCTCGAACCGCGAGCCCTACGAGCACCGGTGGTCCGACGAGGTGGGCGAGATGGACGTCAGCCGCCCGGCGGGGGGGCTCACCTCGGCGCTCGACCCGCTCCTCCAGGCCCTCGGCGGGCTCTGGGTGGCGTGGGGGAGCGGCGAGGCCGACGCGGCGGCGGTCGACCCCGAGAACCGCGTGCGGGTGCCCCCCGAGAACCCCAGCTATACGCTGCGGCGGGTGTGGCTGTCGCACCACGACATCCACCGCTACTACCTGGGGTTCTCCAACCAGTTCCTCTGGCCCCTCTGCCACCTCCGCCCGGCGCTGACGCGGGTGCGCGCCCGCTACTGGGAGCGCTACCGGCAGGTGAACCGGCGCTTCGCCGAGGCGGTCCTCGAGGAGGTGCGCGACCGGGAGGCGGCGGTCTGGTTCCAGGACTACCACCTGGCGCTGGCGCCGCTCTTCGTCCGCGCGCGGCGCCCGGACCTGGTGCTCGCGCACTTCTGGCACATCCCCTTTCCGCCCATCGACATCTTCCGCATCTCGCCGCAGGCGGGGTACCTGTTGCGGGGGATGCTGGCGAACGACCTGATGGGGTTCCACCTCCCGGGGTTCGCCGACAACTTCCTCCGCTGCGCGCACAAGCTGGCGGGGGCCGAGGTCGACTGGGAGGCGCGGACGGCGACGCTGGAGGGGCACACCTGCCACGTGGGGGCGTTCCCCATCTCCATCGACATCGGCCAGTTCCGCGAGGCGGCCACCGCGCCGGGGGCCGAGGCGCAGATGGCGCGGCTCCGGGCGCGCTACGCTCCCGGCGGCGGGGCGGTGGGGGTCGGGGTCGACCGGCTCGACTACTCCAAGGGGCTCCCCGAGAAGTTCAAGGCGCTGGAGCTCCTCTGGGAGCGCTACCCCGAGCTCCGCGAGCGCTTCACCTTCATCCAGGTGGCGGTGCCCAGCCGGAGCGACATCGAGGCGTACGACGAGCTGGCGCAGAAGGTCGACCGGCAGGTGTGGGAGATCAACGAGCGCTTCGGGACGCCGGGGTGGCGCCCCATCCACCTCCTGAAGCAGTCGCTTCCCGCCGAGCGGCTGGCGATCCTCTACCGGATGGCCGACGTCTGCATCGTCTCGTCGCTCCAGGACGGGATGAACCTGGTGGCGAAGGAGTTCGTGGCCAGCCAGGTCGACCGGCGCGGGGTGCTGCTGTTGTCGGAGTTCGCGGGGGCGGCGGAGGGGATGGAGGACGCCACGCTGATGAACCCGTACGACCCCGAGGGGTGCGCGCTCCGGGTCCGCGACGCGCTGACCCTCCCCGCGGAGGAGCGGGCGGCGCAGATGGAGCGGCTGCAGCGGTCGCTGACGTCGATCTACGACTGGATGGCGGAGATCTTCACCCGCTGGGGCGAGGTCGCCCAAACGGCGTCCAGGCGCCCTCCGCCGCCGGTCGGCGACGACGATCTCTTCGGCGCGGCGGCGGTCCCCGTGACGGGCGACGACTACGCGGGGTAGGACGCGTCGTCGTCGTGGAGCGCGAAGGGCACCCCCTCGGCGGCGAGCACCCCGCCCAGGCGGTCCACGTCTTCCGGGAGCGTCTCCAGCGCGAGGTTGCAGCGCGCGTGGGCGGCCGGCGGGGCGGGGACCACCTCGGCGGGGATGTCGTTCTCGCGCGCCACCTCCTCCGCCCAGAGGGCGTGGTGGGTGGTGTCGAAGGTGAAGAGGCGGGGCATGGGCGGATGGTCGTAGGTCGTGGATCGTGATGCTCGCTGATCGCGCCGCGCAGTCCGCCTGCGCGGACTGCGGGGCCGCGTCCCGTGCGCGTCCGGGGCGTTTGGCGCGAGCGCCGGGGCGTGGCCGATCGCGCGAGAACGAGCACGGGGTTGCACTTGCGCGCCTGGGGGGCGTCGGTTGTACTGTCAAGCACGACCAATGTAAGGTCGTGCGGTACGAACGACGCGTTCCGCCACTCGCCATCGCATCCGTGTAGCCGTGAACTTCCCGCCCGTCAAGGAACAGCTCGACGAGATCCAGCGCGAGACGCTGGAGATCGTCCCCGTCGAGGCCCTGGAGCGCAAGCTCGAGCGGTCGCTGAAGACGGGGACGCCGCTCGTCGTCAAGCAGGGGTTCGACCCCACGCGCCCCGACCTCCACATCGGCCACGCCGTCTCCCTCCGGAAGCTCCGCGCCTTCCAGGAGCTGGGGCACGACGTGGTGTTCGTGATGGGCGGCTACACGGCGATGATCGGCGACCCCACGGGGCGCAGCGACCTCCGCCCGCCGCTCACCGAGGAGGAGGTGGAGGCCAACGGGCGCACCTACGCCGAGCAGATGTTCAAGATCCTCGACCCCGGCCGGACGCGGATCGAGAACAACGCGCAGTGGCTCAAGCCCTTGCAGCTCAAGGACATCCTCTCCATCACGTCGAAGTACACCGTCGCCCGGATGCTGGAGCGCGACGACTTCCACAAGCGCTACGCCGAGGGGCGGCCGATCTCCATCGTGGAGTTCATGTACCCGCTGATGCAGGCGTACGACTCGGTGGTGCTGAAGGCCGACGTGGAGCTGGGCGGCAACGACCAGAAGTTCAACCTCCTGGTGGCCCGCGACCTCCAGGAGCGCTTCGGGCAGGAGCCGCAGGTGTGTCTCCTGATGCCGCTCCTCCGCGGCACCGACGGGGTGCACAAGATGTCGAAGTCGTACGACAACTACGTCGGCGTCTCCGACGCGCCCGACCAGCAGTACGGGCGGACGATGTCCATCCCCGACGACCTCCTCGAGGAGTGGTACCGCCTCGCCTCCGGCCTCAGTGGCGACGCGCTCGACGAGGCGGTCGCGTCGGCGAAGGCGGAGCCGTACCGGGCGAAGCGGCGCCTCGCGTCCCTCATCGTCGACACCTACCACGGCCCCGGCGCGGGCGAGGGGGCGTCGGAGCACTTCGACTCCCTCTTCAAGCGCCGCGAGATCCCGGACGAGATGCCGGAATTCGAGCTCTCGGCGACGGACGCGGAGCTGGGCGTGCAGGACGGCACCGTGGCGGTCGCGAAGCTCCTGGTGCGCACCGGCCTCGTCACCTCCGGCGGCGACGCGCAGCGCCAGATCCAGCAGGGCGCCGTCAGCGTCGACGGAGAGAAAGTGGCGGATCGGATGGCGCGCATCCCCGCCTCCGGCGAGGTCGTCCTCCAGCGCGGCAAGCGCCACTTCGCCCGCGTCCGCTTCGTCTGACCGCGACGGATCCGACGCCGCGAACGCCGGTCCCACCGCAGAGTCCGCCCGGCGCAGAGATCCCCGCGAGGGAGTCCGCGCAGGCGGACTTTGCGCCTTTGTTGCCGCGACGCCGCGACTTCAGTCGCCCGGAGCTCGTGATGCATCCACCATCCGAACCACGGACCGAAGTCCTCCTCGGCCTCGGCGCCAACCTCGGCGACCCGGCGGCGCAGCTGGCGCGGGCGGTGGACGCGCTCCGCGGCTTCGTCTCGGACGTCGCCGTCTCCTCCCTCTACCGCACCGCGCCCGTCGGCTACGTGGACCAGCCCGACTTCCTCAACCTCGTCGTGCGGGGGACGACGGCGCTCGATCCCGAAGTCCTTCTCGACCGCGTCCTCGACGTCGAGCGGGCGGTGGGGCGCGAGCGGAGCTTCCGGAACGCGCCGCGGACGATCGACATCGACGTGCTGGCGTACGGCGACCGGGTGATCGAGACGCCGTCGCTCGTCCTCCCGCATCCCGGCATCGCGACCCGCGGCTTCGTCCTCCACCCGCTGGCCGAGGTGGCGCCGGAGTGGGTGCATCCGACGCTGGGGAAGACGGCGCGGGAGTTGCTTGAATCGGCCGTGTCGCTGGAGCGCGTCGAGCGGATCGGCCCCCTCCCTGGCTCCGGTGGACCCTGATCCCCAGGCAAAATGCACGCAGGTGCCGCTTGCAAGTGAACGAGTGGGCGGCTAAGTCTCATGCGCGTGTCACCGGCGGCCGCAAACGGTTGATCGAATGATCTCTCCCCGCGACTTCACCGTCGGGGTCGAAGAAGAGTACCAGCTCGTCGACGCGCGCTCCGGCGCGCTCCGGGCCCGCGCCCGCTACGTGATCGCGGGGGACTGGGCCGACGAGATCAAGCCCGAGATGCAGGAGCACACCATCGAGGTCGAGACCCGGGTGTGCGAGGGGACGGAGTGCATCCGCGACGACCTGGCGAGGCTCCGCTTCCAGGCCGCGGTGGCCGCCGAGGCCGAGGGGATGCGGATCGTGGCGGCGGGGGTCCACCCCTCCAGCCCCGCGGCGGGGCACCGCTTCACCGACCAGCCGGTCTACCGGGCCATCCGCGAGGAGTACCGCGAGCTGGCGGAGACGCAGGCCATCTTCGGGATGCACGTGCACGTCGGGGTGCCCGAGCGCGCCGACCGCGTCCTCGTCTCCAACGTGGCGCGCCTCTACCTCCCGTACCTGCTGGCGCTGACGGCGAGCTCCCCCTTCTTCGAGGGGCGCGACACGGGGTACGCCTCCTTCCGCTCCCTCCTCTGGCGGCGCTGGCCCCGCACCGGGGCGCCGCCGCGCTTCGGGGGCGCGGAGGAGCTGGACCAGCTGGTGCGCTGGCTCACGGAGACGGGGTGCATGGACGCGCCGGGGCGCCTCTACTGGGAGCTGCGGCCGCACCACAGGTATCCCACGGTGGAGTTCCGCGTCTGCGACGTCACGCCGCGGCTGGAGGACGCCATCGCGGCGGCGGCGCTGGCCCGCGCCATCGTGGCCGGCGTCGTCGAGGGCGAGCTGCGGGAGCCGGAGCTGCCGATGTCCGTGGCGCAGCCGCTCCTGGGCGAGAACGCCTGGCGGGCTTCGCGCGACGGGACGGAGGCCGAGTTCGTGGACCTGTGGGCGCCGGAGCCGCGCACGGTCCCCGCGCGGGAGGCGGTCCCCGCGCTGGCCGAGCGGCTGAAGCCCTTCGCCGAGGCGCTGGGCGACGGGGAGGCGCTGGCGTCGCTCCCGGAGGTGTTCGCCCGCGGGTGCGCGGCGGCGCGGATGCGGGGGGCGGCGGAGGCGCTGGACGGCGACCTGGGGCGGGTGGCGCTCTGGGCCGCCGACGAGACGGTGCTGGGGACCGGGATGGACCGCCGCGGCCGACAGCGGCCCGAAAACAAGAGCGCATGAGCACCAAGCAACGCATCGCCGTCAACCTCCCCGAGCGGCCGTCGCAGGGGTACGAGATCCTGGTGGGGAGCGGGCTCTTCGCCTCGCTCGCCAACATCCTCTCGCGCTTCTGTCCCGCGCACCGCTACGCCGTGGTCACCGACGACCGGGTGGCCGAGCTGTACGCGGTGAAGCTGGCGCGGATGCTCCACGCGGCCGGCTACCGCACCGACGTCTTCGCCTTCGAGGCGGGGGAGACGCGGAAGACGCGCGAGACGTGGGGGCTGGTGACCGACGCCATGCTGGAGGCGGGGATCGGGCGCGACGCGGCGCTGATCGCCTTCGGCGGGGGCGTCCCCGGCGACCTGGGCGGCTTCGTGGCGGCCACCTACCTGCGCGGCCTCCCGCTGGTGCAGGTGCCGACGACGCTCCTGGCGATGATCGACTCGTCGGTGGGGGGGAAGACGGGGGTCGACACGCCGGCGGGGAAGAACCTGGTGGGCGCCTTCCACCAGCCGCAGTGCGTGGTGATCGACCCGGACCTGCTGCAGACGCTCCCGGACTCGCACCTCCGCGCGGGGCTCGCCGAGGCGGTCAAGCACGGCGCCATCGCCGACGCCGAGTACCTCGACTGGATCGAGCAGAACGCCCCGCTCCTGGTGGCGGGCGACCCCGACGCGCTCTCCCGGCTCATCGTGCGCTCGGTGGAGATCAAGGCGGAGGCGGTGGCCCGCGACGAGAAGGAGGCGGGGCCGCGGAAGATGCTCAACTTCGGCCACACGCTGGGGCACGCGGTCGAGGCGCTCTCGGGGTACGCCCTCCTCCACGGCGAGGCGGTGGCGATCGGGATGGTCGAGGAGGCCCGCGTCGGCGAGCGGATCGGCGTCACCGCCGCGGGGACGTCGGGGCGCCTGCGGAAGGTGCTGACGAAGCTCGGCCTCCCGACGTCGCTCCCCATCGAGATGAGCGCCGGCGAGGTGATCGGGTGGACGCGCACCGACAAGAAGGCGCGCGAGGGGCGGGTCAACTACGCGCTCATCGAGGCCATCGGCACCCCCGCCCTCGGCAAGAACGGCGGCTACGCCTCGCCCGTGGCCGACGAGACGGTGGTGGAGGTGCTGGCGGGGGTGGGAAACCGGGCGTAGGCCGTCTCCGCTCCGGAGCGAGAACGACGAAGGCGGCCCGTGCTCGTGCGCGGGGCGCCTTCGTCTTCGAGTCTCCTGCGAAGTCAACGGCTTGTCTCACGCAGAGAAGCAGAGACAGCAGAGGAACTTCAGCAGTTCTCTGCTGGCTCCGCTTCTCTGCGTGAGATTATCTTTTTTCAACATTGCGGAATGAAGATCAATCCTTCGGAAGCTCGCCGGAGTCGTCATCTTCGTCGTCGTCCAGGTAGATCGGCTCCGGGAACCGGTAATCCGGGCCGATCGTGGCCGGGGTCAGCTCGACTCCGTGCTCCTTCAGCCGCTCCGCGAGTTCCCGGATCGCCTTTCGCACCGGGTGGTGCTCGTGGGATGGATGGGGGTACACGGCTTCCTCCGTTTCCGGTCTTCGTCCAACGCGCTCAGTTTGTTCTCCAAGTATCGCGCGAGCGGCGTGTTCGCGCAAGACCGATCACATCTGGACGGCCGGTCGAGAAGGCGCGAAAACGACCGGGCGCGGCGAGGTTTCCCCCCGCCGCGCCCGATCGTTCCTCACCGCCGTCGATTCGTGAAGACGCGCGTCACCCCTGCTGCAGCATCGCCTTCATGTTGGCGAAGAAGTTGGCCTTGAGCTCCTTGCTGTCGTCCTCGCTGAGCGACGAGCGCTTCCCGGTGCGGTACTCCAGGAGATCGGCGGGGACCTCCCGGAGGAAACGCGACGGCTGGCGCGGCACGGCTTCGCCGCCCTTGCGGCGGGTGGCGCACCCGGAGAGCGTCAGCCGGTGGCGGGCGCGGGTGATGCCGACGTAGAAGAGGCGCCGCTCCTCGGCGATCGGGTCGCCCCCCTCGGTGGTGGAGACGGCCTCGACGCTCCGGGTGTGGGGGAGGATCTCCTCCTCCAGCCCCACGATGAAGACATGCGTGAACTCGAGCCCCTTGGCGCTGTGCATCGTCATCAGCGTCACCGAGTTGGGCTCCTCGTCCTTCTCGTCCTTGCGGTCGTCCTCGTCGACCAGCGAGATCCGCTCCAGGAAGAGCTTGAGCGAGGGCGGCTCCCAGTCGTCCTCCTCGTCGGGGGCGGGCGCGGCGGTCCAGACGCGCTGCTCGTAGGTGCCCACCGAGGCCACGAAGTCGCGGAGGATGTCGATCCGCACCTCGGCCGCCCGCTCGCTCTTGGCGTTGTCGGCGCGGACCGCCTCCTCCAGCCGCACCCGCGCCACCACCTGCTTCACCAGCCCCTGGAGCGTCCGCGCATCGGTCATCCCCGCGCGGATGGCCGCCTCGGTGGCCTCGTACTCCACCCGCAGGTCGTCGATCATCTCCACGAACGCCGCCACCGGCGCCGCCTGCGCCTTCGAGACGCCGTCGACCAGCTCCGCGTGGCGCATCATCTCGAAGAGGGATTTACGGGCCTCGCGCGCCGCCTCCAGGAGGCGGAGCTGCGTCGTCTTCCCGATCCCGCGGGTGGGGTAGTTGACGATCCGCCGGAGCGCCACCTCGTCCTTGGGGTTCATCACCACCCGCAGGTAGGCCACGCAGTCGGCGACCTCCTTGCGGTCGAAGTACGACTGCCCGCCGATGACGCGGTAGGGGATGTTGGCGGCCCGGAGCGCCTCCTCGACCGGCTTCGCCTGGAGGTTGGTCCGGTAGAGGACGGCGAAGTCGCTCCACTGGATCTTCTCCATCAGCCGCCGGAGCCCGATCTCGCGCGCCACCATCTCGGCCTCGGTTTCCTCGGCCGACTTCCCCGCCTGCTCGGCGAACTCCCAGTAGTCGATCTTGGGGCCGGGGCCGTTCCCCGTGCGCAGCCGCTTGGATTTCCGCGCCGTGTTGTTGGCGATGACCCCGTTGGCGGCGTCGAGGATGGTCTGGGTGGAGCGGTAGTTCTCCTCCAGCACCACCATCCGCGCGCCGGGGAAGTGCTTCTCGAAGTCGAGGATGTTGCGGACGTCGGCGCCGCGCCAGGCGTAGATCGACTGGTCGTCGTCGCCCACCACGCAGAGGTTCTTCCGCGGGCCGGCCAGGAGGCGCGCCATCTCGAGCTGGGCGCCGTTGGTGTCCTGGTACTCGTCGATCATCAGGTAGTGCCAGCGCTTCCAGAACCCCTCGCGGACCTCCGGGTGCTCGCGGAGGAGCTTCACCGGGAGGAGGAGGAGGTCGTCGAAGTCGCAGGCGCCGGCGGCGAGGAGCGACTGCTGGTAGCGCGGGTAGACGTCCGCCGCGAGGACGGAGTAGTCGTCGGAGCGGTTCCCGCGGACGCGCCCCCCGGCCACCTCGAGCCTCGCCTCCTCCGGCGTCACCAGCCGGTTCTTCCAGTCGGAGATCTGGAAGAGGACGCGCTTGGGGTCGTACGCGTCCTCCCCCGCCGTGGCGGCGACGTGCACCTCGTCGCTCATCACCCGGCGGACGGTCTGGACCTGGTCGCCCGTCGAGTAGATGGAGAACCCCTTGGGGAGCCCCACCTTCTCGGCGTGGTCGCGGAGGACGCGCGCGCCCAGGGAGTGGAAGGTGGAGAGGATGATCCCCTTCGCCTCCTTGCCCACCAGCTTCGAGACGCGCTCGCGCATCTCGGCGGCGGCCTTGTTGGTGAAGGTCACCGCCAGGATGCGGCGCGGGTCGACCTGCCGGTCGCGGATCAGGTAGGCGATCCGGTAGACGATCGTGCGGGTCTTCCCCGACCCCGCGCCCGCCAGGATGAGGACGGGGCCCTCGGTGGCGAGCGCGGCGTCGCGCTGCTCGGGGTTCAGCTCGCGGAGGTAGTGCGGGAGGTGCAAAAGCCTGTACTTCTCGCCGTGCGTGGGGTCTCCTGGGAGGGCGGAAGATAGCCGCGCGGGGGCGCTCCGGTCAAAGCTCCCGCCGAAGTTTGACGGCACCCCGGACGGGGGCTATGTTTCTCCGTCGTTTTCCCCAGGCCGGACACCCCGACGGAGGATGCATGACGCTGAAGGCGCGCTTCGAGGGACTCTCGGTTGCGGACGCGCTGGCGCTCCGCGCGAAAGAGGACCCGCGGCGGCCGCTCGTCGTCTTCGGGGACCGGCGCCTCACCTACGGCCAGGTCGACGCGCAGTCGAGCGCCCTCGCCGCCGCGCTCCACGAGCTCGGCATCGAGGCGGGCGACCGGATGGCGCTCACCCTCCCCAACTGGCCGGAGTTCCTGGTGGCGGCCTTCGCCGCGGCCAAGCTCGGCGCGGTCATCGTCCCGCTCAACCCCCGCTTCACCACGCCGGAGCTGCAGTACATGCTCCGGCACTCCGAGACGGCCGTGGTGGTCACCGCCGAGAACTGGGAGCGGGTCGACTACCTGGCGCGGTACGAGGGCTTCCTCGCCTCCCTCCCCGACCTGCAGTACGTGCTCTCGGTGGGCGAGGAGGACCTCTGGTACGACGACCGCATCCACCAGTTCGAGGACCTGGTCTCCAGCGGGGAGGGACGCCCCTTCCCGCGCGCGGCCGGGGGCGCCGACGGGCTCTTCGCCATCCTCTACACCTCGGGGACGATGGGGAAGCCCAAGGGGGTGGCGCTCTCCCACGCCAACCTCCTGGGGACCGCCGCCGGCACGGCGGAGGCGCTGGGGCTCACCCCCGACGACGTCGTCTTCGGGCTCAACTCGCTCTTCAACGTCTTCGCCCTCTCGGCGGTGCTGGGGACGGTGGCGGCGGGGGCGTCGCTGGTGCTGCACGACCGCGACGACGCCGCCGAGGCGCTGGAGATCGTGGAGCGCGAGCGGGTGAGCGTCTACCACGGGGTCCCCACCAACTTCGTGATGGCGCTCGGCGAGCCCTCGCGGAGCGGGAGAAACCTCTCGCGGCTGCGCACCGGCGTGGTGGCGGGGGCGCCGGCGTCGGAAGAGCTGGTGCGGCGGATCCAGGCCGAGCTGGTCCCGGGGATCCGGATCGGCTACGGGATGACGGAGACCTCCGAGACGGTGTCGGTCACCCGCGAGGGCGACCCGCCGGGGAAGGCCCGCTCCACCGTGGGGCGCCCCCTCCCGGGGGTCGACATCCGCATCCTGGACGTCGACGGCACGCCCCTTCCAGAGGAGTCGGTGGGCGAGATCGCGGTGAAGGGCCCCGGCGTCATGCAGGGGTACTACCGCCAGCCCGGGGAGACGTCGCTCGCCTTCAACGGCGACGGCTACTTCCTCACCGGCGACCTGGGGATGGTGGACGAGGAGGGGTACCTCCACATCCTGGGGCGGCGCAAGGAGATGATCATCCGCGGGGGGTTCAACGTGTACCCCCGCGAAGTGGAAGACCGGCTGCACGCGCACCCGGCGGTCCTGGACGTGGCGGTCGTCGGGCTCCCCGACGAGGTCCTGGGCGAGGTCGCGTGCGCCTGCATCGTTCCCGTCGAGGGGGCGATCGTCACGGGCGAGGAGATCAAAGACTTCTGCCGTGAGGTGCTTGCGGACTACAAGGTCCCCGACCTGGTCCGCTTCCTCGACAGCTTCCCCCTCACGGGGAGCGGCAAGGTGCGCCGCGTCGAGCTCGCGCGCATGATCAGCGCCGAAGAGTCGAGCCGCCGGTGACCCGAGCGCGCCGACCGTGAGGACCGAACACGCGAGAGGCTGCGGCCTCCCGTCTTCGGGGAAGAGCAGTGCCCAGTCCCAGGTGCCCAGTGCCCAGCCGGCTTTCCGGCCTCGCGCTCGGCACTCCGGCACTGGGCACTGGGCACTTTCCCCGAGGACGCCCCGCGGTCTCGTCGCGCACGATGAACGCAACGAGACGAGAACCGAATGACGACTTTCATCCCCCGGAGCCCGCACGCGCCCAGCGCGACGCCCGTGGCCCCGACCCCGGCGGCCCGCAACGCGGCCCTCCTGATCGACTTCGACAACATCACCCTCGGGGTGCGCAGCGACCTGGGCAAGGAGCTCCGGACGCTGCTGAACTCCGAGATCTTCGCCGGGAAGGTGGCGGTCCGCCGCGCCTACGCCGACTGGCGGCGCTACCCCAGCTACGTGGTCCCGCTCACCGAGGCGAGCGTCGACCTCATCTTCGCCCCCGCCTACGGCACCTCCAAGAAGAACGCGACGGACCTGCGCATGGCGGTCGACGCCATCGAGCTCGCGTTCATGCGCCCCGAGATCGGCACCTTCATCCTCCTCACCGGCGACTCCGACTTCACCTCGTGCGTGGTGAAGCTCAAGGAGTACGGGAAGTACGTGATCGGCGTGGGGATGCGGGAGTCGTCGTCGGACCTCCTGATCCAGAACTGCGACGAGTACTACTCGTACCACGCGCTCTCGGGGCTCACCCGCGAGGGGGAGCCGAAGGGGCCCAGCCAGGACCCCTGGCTCCTGGCGCGGAAGGCGGCGAAGCAGATGGCGGCCGGCGGCGACTCGATGCGCACCGACCGCCTCAAGCAGGTGATGATCGACATCGACCCGAACTTCAACGAGAAGGACGTCGGGTACAGCAAGTTCAGCAAGTTCGCCCAGGCCGCGGCCGAGAAGGGGCTGATCCGCCTCCACAAGGTCGAGAACGGCCAGTACGAGGTGGCCCCCCTCGACGACGAGCTCGACGAGCAGCCGTCGTTCGCCGCCCCCCGCCGCGACGACGACGGGCGGCGCGACCGGG
>DATACF010000877.1:0-5706 GCA_036259235.1 Longimicrobium sp.
GGGCCGGCGAGCGAATCGCCGGCCCTCTTCGCGTTCCCTCCATCTCCACTCGCCGGAAAGCGTTCGTGTCGGCATCGGTGCAGTTCGAGACACGGGGGTGCATCTCGTCGGCGGAGGGGGACCGGGGGGAGGCCGCCCTCCATACAATCCCTCGCGTCGCTCATGGAGGGCGGCGGCAGAAACGAACGAATCCATCTCCGAGGGAGACCGATCATGATCAAGCAGACGACGCGCTACTTCGCGGTCGCGGGCGCCCTGGCGGCGGGGCTGCTGCTGAGCGACCCGGCCAGCGCCCAGCAGGGCGGCCAGGACGGCCGCAAGCCCGGCCAGCACCAGGACGCGCGCGGGCGCCGCGGCGAGCGGGGCGACCGGGGCGAGCGGCGCCTGGCGCAGCTTACCGAGCGCCTCCGCCTCACCGAGCAGCAGGCCGCGCAGGTCCGCCGGATCTTCGACGAGGAGCGGACGCAGATGCAGGCGCTCCGGCAGCGCAACGGCCAGGGCGCCCGGCCGCAGGGCCAGCCCGGCCAGCGTCCCGAGGGGGCCCGCCCCGACGGCCAGCGCCGCCAGCCCCCCGCCGAGGTGGTGGCGCTCCACGCGCGGACCACGCAGCAGATCGAGCGGGTGCTGAACGAGGGCCAGCGCGCCGAGTTCCGCAAGCTCCGCGAGGAGCGCGAGGCCCGGCGCCGCGAGGGCGGCGAGCGCCGCGGCGGCCGCGACGGGCAGGAGGGGCGCCGCCAGGGCGCCGGCCAGACCACCCGCTCGCGCTAAAGCTTACGGGGCGGGGCGGCGGACAGGGCCGCCGCCCCGCCATCTCCCGATTCCGATCGACCCTGAGACGGATATCGAGCCCGGCCGCTCACGACCGGGCCCGCGACACCGAAGAGGACACGATGAAGAGAATGCGAATCATCGCGGCCGTCGCCGTCCTGGTGCTGGTCACCGCCGGCTTCTGGCTGCTGAAGCGCGCCGACGCGGCCGAGGCCCCGGCGTTCCGCTTCGCCGCCGTCGAGCGCGGCGACCTGGAGGCCGCCGTGTCGGCCACGGGGACGCTCGGCGCCGTCACCACCGTGCAGGTCGGCACCCAGGTGTCGGGGCAGGTCTCGGCCATCTACGCCGACTTCAACGACCGGGTGCGGAAGGGGCAGCTGATCGCCCGCATCGACCCCACGCTCCAGGAGCAGGCCGTGCGCGACGCGCAGGCCGGCCTCGAGCGCGCCCAGGCCGAGCTGGCCCAGGCCGAGCGCGAGTACGAGCGCAACCGCCTGCTGCACGAGAGCAAGATCGTCACCGACGCGGAGTTCAGCGGCATCCAGTCGTCGCTCGCCGTGGCGCGCGCCGGGGTCAAGTCGGCCCGCGTCACCCTCGACCGCGCGCGGCAGAACCTGTCGTACACCTCCATCTACGCCCCCATCGACGGGATCGTGGTGGAGCGCAACGTCGACGTGGGGCAGACGGTGGCCGCCAGTCTCTCGGCGCCCCAGCTCTTCCTGATCGCGCAGGACCTGTCGCGGATGCAGATCCTGGCCAGCGTCGACGAGAGCGACATCGGGCTCATCCGCGAAGGCCAGAAGGCGCGCTTCACCGTGCAGGCGTACGCCGACGAGGCGTTCACCGGGACCGTCAAGCAGGTGCGCCTCCAGTCGACCACCACCGAGAACGTGGTCAACTACACCGCCGTCGTCGAGGTCGACAACCCGGGCGGGAAGCTGCTCCCGGGGATGACGGCGACCGTCGACTTCCTCACCGGCGCGGCCGAGGACGTCCTGGTGGTCCCCAACGCGGCGCTCCGCTTCCGCCCCACGCCGGAGATGCTGGCCCAGATCGGAAGCGCGAACGGCGTCCGCGTCGACTCGGCGCGGGTCCGCGCGGCGGCCGGACAGGGTGCGCAGGGGGGATCGTCCGCCTCCCGCTCCGGCGGCGCGCAGGGCCAGCGGAGCGCGAACGCGGCGCGGCTCTGGTACGTCGGCGCCGACGGGAAGCCGGCGGTGGCGCGGGTGCGGACCGGGCTCACCGACGGGCAGAGCACCGAGGTGCGCGGCGCGGCGCTGAAGGAGGGGATGCAGGTGATCGTGGGCGTCTCGACCGGCGGCGAGAGCGCGTCGGCCGCGTCGGGGAGCCCCTTCGGCGGCGGGCAGACGCAGCGGACGGGCGGGCCTCCGGGCCCTCCCGGCGGCTTCTGAGGAGGTGAACGATGGAGAACCGCGACGTCATCCGGATCGAGGGCGTGACCAAGGTCTACCGGATGGGCCGGAACGAGGTGCGGGCCCTCCGCGGCGTCGACCTCACGGTGGCGCCCGGCGAGCTGATCGCCGTCATGGGCGCCTCGGGGTCGGGGAAGAGCACGCTGATGAACATCCTGGGGTGCCTCGACACCCCCAGCGCCGGGAGCTACCGGCTCGACGGGACGCGGGTGGACGGGATGGGGAAGAACCAGCTGGCCGACCTGCGGAACCAGAAGCTGGGCTTCGTCTTCCAGGGGTTCAACCTCCTGGCCCGCACCAGCGCCCTGGAGAACGTGGAGCTCCCCCTCCTCTACGACCGCGCCGGGCGGTGGAAGGACACCAGGGGGATGGCGGCCGAGGCGCTGGAGCGGGTGGGGCTGGGCGGACGCCTCGACCACCACCCCAGCGAGCTCTCCGGGGGGCAGCAGCAGCGCGTGGCCATCGCCCGCGCGCTGGTGACGCGGCCCACGCTCCTCCTGGCCGACGAGCCGACGGGGAACCTGGACTCCCGCACCACCGTGGAGGTGATGGCGCTCTTCCAGGCGCTGAACGAGACGGGGATCACCATCGTCCTCGTCACCCACGAGCCCGAGGTGGCGCAGTACGCGAAGCGGATCGTGGAGGTGCGCGACGGGCGGATCCTCCGCGACGAGCCGGTCGCGCGCCGGCGGGTGGCGGCGGACGACCTGGCGGCGATGGACGACGACGACGTGGAGCTGGAGGTGGCCGCATGAAGCCGGTGACGCTGGTCCGGATCGCCGCGCAGAGCATCCGGAAGAACAAGATGCGGACGCTGCTGACCATGCTGGGGATCGTCATCGGCGTGGGGGCGGTGATCGTGATGGTGGCCGTGGGGCAGGGGGCGCAGAGCCGCATCCAGGAGCAGATCCAGAACCTCGGCACCAACATGATCATCGTCACCCCCGGCTCCAGCGCGGCCGGGGGCGTCAGCCAGGGCGCGGGGACCTTCAACCGGCTGTCGGTCGACGACGCCGAGAAGCTCCAGCGCGAGGGGACGCTCCTCTCGGCGGTCTCTCCGGTGGTGATGACGCGGGTGCAGGCGGTGGGGGGCGAGGGGAACTGGCGCACCAGCGTCAACGGCGTCTCGACCGGCTATCCGCAGATCCGCGACTGGCAGACCACGAGCGGCGCCTTCTTCGCCGAGGCGGACGTGCGCTCGATGCGGAAGGTGGCGGTGCTGGGGAGCACGGTGGCCGAGAGCCTCTTCCCCGGGAGCGACCCGGTGGGCCAGCAGGTGCGGCTGCGGAACGTCCCCTTCACCGTCATCGGCGTCCTCGAATCGAAAGGCCAGACGGCGAGCGGGAGCGACCAGGACGACGTGATCCTCGTCCCCTACACGACGGCGCAGACGCGGCTGTCGGGGCGCACCTTCATCGGCCAGATCCTCGCCAGCGCGCAGGGCGAGGGCGACATCGCGGCCGCGCAGGACGAGATCAGGACGCTCATGCGCGAGTCGCACCGGCTGGGCGACGGCGAGGCCGACGACTTCACCGTCCGCAACCAGGACGAGCTGGCCGACGCCGCGCAGGGAACGACGCAGGTGATGTCGATGCTCCTGGCGGCCATCGCCTCGATCTCGCTGGTGGTGGGGGGGATCGGGATCATGAACATCATGCTCGTCTCGGTGACCGAGCGCACCCGCGAGATCGGGGTGCGGATGGCGATCGGGGCCCGCGGCTCCGACGTGCTGACGCAGTTCCTGGTCGAGAGCGTGGTGATGAGCCTCCTGGGGGGGATCATCGGCCTGGCGGCGGGGTTCGCGGGGGCGACGCTCCTGGGGCGGCTGACCGGGTGGAGCACCTCCATCCCCCCCGCGGCGGTCCTCCTGGCGGTCGGCTTCTCGGCCGCGGTGGGGGTGTTCTTCGGGTTCTATCCCGCGCGGAAGGCGGCGGCGCTGAACCCGATCCAGGCGTTGAGATACGAGTGAGGAAAAGAAAGTTCTGAGTGCTAAGTCCTAAGTCCTGAGTGGCTCGCATCGAGGACTCGGATCAGACTCGAGCCGCGGTCTCTCAGGGCTCAGGACTCAGGAATTTCCGTTCAGACCAGGAGACCGGACCATGACGTCCATTCATCATAGATCTTCCGCCCGGCGCGCCGTGGGGCTCGCGGCCTTCGCGGCGCTCTTCGCGGCGGGGCCGGTGGCGGCGCAGGCGGGGCGGACCATCACCTACGACGAGGCCATCCGGATCGCGCTGGCGCAGAACGGGACGGTGCGGCTGGCCGAGAACGACGCGGCGCTCGACGAGGTGTCGGTGTCGCAGCAGAAGATGCAGTTCCTCCCCGACCTGCGCCTCAACACCTCGGGGTCGCAGAGCGTGGGGCGGAGCGCCGACGCGGCGAGCGGGATCGTCTCCGACCAGACGACGGGGGCGATGAGCGCGGGGGTGTCGTCGAGCGTGACGCTCTTCGACGGCTTCGCCAACGTGGCGTCTCTCCGGCAGGCGCGGCTCAACCGCGACGCCACGCAGGCCGACCTGGCGCGGGCGCGGCAGACGGCGGTCTTCACCGTCGCCAACCACTACGTGGCGCTCCAGGCGCGCACCGAGGAGCTCCGCGTCCGCCGCGAGGACCTGGCGGCCCGCGAGGCCGAGGAGCGGCAGATCCAGACGATGGTGAACGCGGGGACGCGCTCCATCGCCGACCTCTACCAGCAGCAGGCGAGCGTCGCCAGCGCGCGGCTGGCGGTGGTGCAGGCCGAGCAGGCGGTGGAGCTGGCGAAGAACGACCTCCTCCAGACCCTCCAGCTCGACCCGCGCGGGAGCTACGACTTCCCCGCGCCGGCGGTGTCGGAGGGGTCGGCCGGGAGCTACGACCTCGACGCGCTGGTGGCGCGCGCGCTGGAGCGGCGGCCGGACCTGGCGGCGCTGGAGACGCGCGGCGAGGCGGCCGAGCAGGGGGTGCGGGTGGCGAAGGCGTCGTCGCTCCCGACGGTGACGCTGAGCGCGGGGTACAACACCGCGTTCTCGACCGCCGCCGACCTGGGCTTCGCCGACCAGCTCGACCAGCGGCGGGGCGGGTCGCTCTCGCTGGGGGTCTCCATCCCCGTCTTCGACCGCGGCGCCACGGCGTCGGCCTCCGAGCGGGCACGCATCCAGGCCGACAACGCCCGGATCGCGCTGGAGACCGAGCGCAACGAGGTGGGGCTCCAGGTGCGCCGGGCCTACCTCGACCACCAGTCGGCCCAGGCGCAGCTCGCCGCCGCCCAGGCGCAGGAGCGCGCCGCCGCGCTGGCGCTCTCGACCGCGCAGGAGCGCTACCGCGTGGGCGCCGCCACCCTCCTGGAGGTCACGCAGGCCCGCGCCACGCAGGTGCAGGCCGCCAGCGCCCTGGTCAGCGCCCGCTACAACCTCGTCCTCCAGCGCACGCTCATCGCCTACTACGTCGGCGACCTCGACCCCGAGAACGCCACGCTGGGCTGATCGGACACCTTCGACGGCAGAACGACGGCGGGCGCCCCCTCATC
>DATACF010000878.1:0-3010 GCA_036259235.1 Longimicrobium sp.
CCGCGCCCGGGGCGGGCGCGGAGGACGGCGTCCTCGTCGACGCACCCGCGCCCGTCCAGGAGCTGCCAGGGGCTCCGCCCCAGCGCCGCCGCCACCGCGTCGCCGGCGTCGACGTAGACCCCCAGCCCCCCCAGGTGCGCCTCGTCGGCGTCGAACGCGAGGAAGAGGGTGGGGGCGGCCTCCAGCGCCAGCCGGACGCTCCCCGGGAGGATGGCCGGCCCCCCGGGGACCCGCGCCCCGCCCACGGCGTGGAGGCGCCCCCCCTCGTAGAGGGCGGCGAAGGCGAGGGTGGTCGGCGCCAGCTCCACCGGCTCGTCGGGGGCGAAGCCGATCTGCTCGCCGGTGCGGGTGAAGCCGAAGAGCTGCGTGTCGGGGGAGACCCCCTCGCGCTCCTCTACCCCCGCGAAGCGGACCACCGCCTGCGCGGGGTGGGCCAGCCGGGGCTCCATCCCCAGCCCCGCCACCAGGTCGTCGAGGACGGTGACGGGGAAGACGCGCTCGGCCTCGTCGTAGACCCGCGCCACCTGGACGGCCAGCGCCTGGAAGAGGGCGCCCAGGACGGGGTCGGGGGAGGCGTGCGTCCGGTAGCGCTGCTGCATCTCCTGCTCGAACTCGCGGCGGAGCTCCGCCACCACCTCGGCGGCGCCGCGGGCCGAGTGGCCCAGCGCGGAGGGCGTCGTGCCCGGCGTCACCGGCTATCCTTTCGCCCGGGGGGTGGGGGCGTCGGCGGTGCTCGTCCCCGGCGCCGCCTTCGGCTGGCCCTTCTTCTCCCACACCGAGGCCGGGGTGTCGGGAACGCGGGCCTGGACGCGGGGAGCCGAGGCCCCCGGCGGGTTGAGCTGCACCTGGCTCCCGACCACCTTCGTCACCATCCCCCCGTGCGCGTCGAGGTTCATCCCCGCCACCAGCGCGGCGTTCTTCCCCGCCGCCAGCGCCAGGTCGTCGTCGGCCTTGGCGGTCAGCTTCCCCCCCACCTTGAGGGTGGTGTCGCCGCCGCTCTGGCGGGCCGTCTCCCCCTCCACCTTCTCCACCAGCCGGGCGCAGGCGAGGCGGATCTCCCCCTTGGCCTCCAGCGAGAGGTCGCCCTCGGAGTGGAGGGTGATGGTGGGCTTCCCGCCCACGTCGTTGGCCATCTGGAGGAGGCACTCCCCCTTCGCCGAGAAGATCTCCACCGTCTCCTTCCCCCCCGTGTCGGTGAGCTGGATGGTGTTCCCGCTCCGGGTGACGATCCGCTTGACCTCGGCCGTCTGCGGGGCCAGGTCCTTCCCGTTCCAGAGCGAGCCGACCACGTAGGGACGCTCGGGGTCGCCGTGCTCGAAGGAGACCAGCACCTCGTCGCCGATCTCGGGGGTGAAGATCGTCCCCCGCCCGTTCCCCGCGTGGGCCACGGCGACGCGGATCCACCCGGTCTCCTTCCCCTGGTCCTGCCACCGGTAGCGGACCCGCACCCGGCCCCGCCCCTTGGGGTCGAGGTTGGCGGTGACCTCGGCGCTCACCACCCCCTCGATGATCCGGCGCGGGGGGCGGCGGGCGGCGGTGTAGGCGGCCCACGGGGTGGCCGCGAACTCGTTGGCGTACTGCTGCCCGTCGAAGCGGTGGGTCACCCGCACCAGCCCGAAGGCCCCGGTGACGGGGAGCTCCCAGATCGCCCCCCCCGAGATCGCGACGGTGTCGCCCGCCGTGAGCCCCACGTGGCTCGACGCGCCCTCCACCAGGACGGTGCCGCCCAGGGCGCGGGCGCTCTCGCGCTCCAGCGCCGCCTTGAAGTCGGCCAGCCGCGGGGCGCGCCAGGCCGCCTCGTCGACGTGCGGGTCGCCGCCCCCGCCGACCCGGGTCGCCAGCCGCCGGGCGGCGGCCACCAGCGCGGGGGCGCCCCCGGTGGTGGGGGGGGCCTTCCGGACCCCGTGGAAGCGGTGGTCGCGCTTTTCGGCCGCCTGGTACGCCGCGCCCTTGAAGCCGTGGTTGGCCGGGCGGCAGTGCGAGGTGAGCGCGAAGAGGTTGGTCCCCCACGCCAGCTCGTGCCCCGCGTCGGCGAAGCCGGCGCGCGCCTCGACCCCCGCGGGAGTCGGGCGGACCATCAGCCCCCCGTCGTCGGCCACGCGGAGGAGGAAGTCGAAGTCCGACTCGCCGTGCTGGACGTAGTCGAGCCGGGGCCCGCCCCCCCCGCCCTCCACCGCGGCCCCCAGCGCCGCGACCACCTCGGCCGCCGTGTGCTCGGGGAAGTACGCCGTGTTGCGGTGGATCTGCATCCGCGCCGAGAGCGAGACCGCCTCCAGCGCGAAGTGCGACGCCCCGCTCGCCAGGTGGCTCTGCGACCCCGACGCCACCTCGCCGGTGAAGGGGGTCCCGCTTCCCCCCGTCTCGTCGAGGAGGGTCACGGTGAGCGGCTCGCCCAGGAGCGCGTCGAGGGAGAGGGCGCCCAGGGCGGTGTCGCGGTAGAAGCTGAGGTAGCAGAAGTGGTGGCTCCCCACCTCCTGCTGGACCTCCAGGCTCTCGATCTCGCTGGCCTTCAGCTCCAGCGCCCCCACCCGGGCGGTCACGGTCACGCGCATCGCGGCTCGTCTCCCCTCAGGCGGTGAGGGTGCGGTGGGCCGAGCGGCCGTCGGCCAGCTTCAGCGTCAGCTCGAAGCGGCGCTCGCCGGGCGCGTGCCCCCGGGGGACGGTCACCGCCTCCACCCGGGCCCAGTCGATCCCGAGGCCGTCGAGCCCGCGGTTCAGGGCGTCGGCCAGCGCCGGCTGCTGCTCCAGCGCCAGGTTGGCCCCCGCGAACGCCTCCTGGAGCCCGAACCAGGGCGCGTGCGCCCAGCTCGACGCCGGGCTCGCCGCCATGGCGCCCAAGACGGCCACCAGCGAGCTCACCCGGTCGGTGCGCGCCAGGCGGCCGTCGGGGCCGATCGTCAGCGGGAAGGCCAGCGTCTCCGTCTCCACGGGAAGGTCCGTCCGTCTCTGGGGGTGGCCGAAGGGAAGGCGGGCGCGCGCGCCCCCGGGACCGCGCGGAAGGGGCCCGGGG
>DATACF010000879.1:0-2787 GCA_036259235.1 Longimicrobium sp.
CGCGACGACGTCACGAGGTCGCGGCCGCCTTCGCATTCCCCTCCGCCAGGGTCTTCGCCCTCCGGGCCCGCATCCCTCATGCAACGTCGCAGGCGGCGCCGGCTTTCTCGCGTCGGGCGTGGTGACGTCGCATTCCGCCGCCGCGGCGCCCCCACTCCCCGGCCCCCTCCCCCGCTTCGCGAGGGAGGGGGAGAACTTCAACCCGATCCGCCACTTACGGGCTTTCCCCCACGCCGCCGCCCGCCTCGCGCGCCGGGCCGCAACGTCCCTCTCTCCCGGAACGGGAGAAGGTGGCGAGCCTCTAAGCGAGCCGGGTGAGGGTCCCGCGCGGAGCTCCGCCCCCCGCTCCGACCCGAACGCACTCACGCACTCCGAAGGATCCATGCCCCGCCCCATCCCGCTCCTCCTCGTCGCATTCACCGCCGCCTGCGCCGCCGCGCCGCCTCCCGAAGCGGCAACCGGCGCCGCGTCCGCCGCCCCCGGCACGGTGGAGCTGGTCGGCGCGGGCGTGGTCTCCACCGAGGCCAACGAGTACAACCCGAGCCTCGCCCCGGACGGGCGCACGCTGGTCTTCGCCCGCTCTGGGCCCGACTTCCGCGACGCGAAGATCCTGGTCTCGCGCCTGGAGGGCGGCCGCTGGAGCGCGCCGGAGCCGGTGTCGTTCTCCGACCCGCGCTACACCGACTCCGACCCCACTCTCTCCGCCGACGGGCGCCACCTCTTCTTCGTCTCCGACCGCCCCGCCCCCGGGCGCGACTCCGCCCGCGCCGACCTCGACCTCTGGCGCGCCGACCGCGTGGGCGGCGGGTGGGGCGCGCCCGTCCACCTGGGCGGCGCGGTCAACACGCGGGGGCAGGAGCTGGGGCCGCTCCTCTTCCGCGACACCCTCTACTTCGCCTCCGCGCGCCGGAGCGGCCGCGGCGGGCTCGACCTCTACGCCGCCCCCGTCGTGGACGGCCGCCCCGGCGCCCCGTCGCTCCTCTCCGACGCCCTCAACACCGCCGCCTCCGAGAGCGACCCCGAGCTCTCGCGCGACGGGCGCACCCTCCTCTTCTGGAGCGACCGGCCGGGGAGCGAGGGCGCGGACGTCTACCTCTCGCGGCGGGGCGACTCCGGCGAGTGGTCGGCGCCCGTGCGCGTGGAGGGCGGGGTGAGCGCGGCGGGGTTCGACTTCACCCCCTCGTTCTCCCCCGACGGGCGGTGGCTCTACTTCGCCAGCGACCGCGCGGCGGCGGAGATCCGGGGCGGGGAGGCGAACGTATACCGGGTGCGCCTCCGCGCGCCCTTCGTGCCCTGACCTCCGCCGCCCCCGCATGACTCCTCCCGCCGTGGCCGAAGCGCCGCCGTCCGCCTCCGAGGTCCGTCTCTCGGAGGTGCTGTCGGCGCTCTCGCACGCGCTCGACCTCACCGAGGGGCAGCCGCGGGGGCACACGCTGCGCAGCTGCGTGATCGGGATGCGGCTGGCCGAGGAGTCGGGGGTGGGCGAGGAGGCGCGCCGGGCGCTCTACTACGCGCTCCTCCTCAAGGACGCGGGGTGCTCCAGCAACGCCGCCCGCTTCGCCTCCCTCTTCGGGAGCGACGACCAGGCGGCGAAGTACCGGATGAAGCTCCCCGACTGGCAGCGGAAAGCCCGCCTCGCCTGGCGGACGGCGCGCACGGTGGGGATGGGGCGCTCCCTCCGCGCGCGGGTGCGGCACTTCGTGGAGATCGCGCGCACCCCCGACGTCACCCGCGACCTCATCGCCATCCGCTGCGACCGGGGCGCGCGGATCGTCCTCCGCCTCGGCTTTCCCCCCGAGGCGGCCGGCGCGGTGCGGGCGCTCGACGAGCACTGGAACGGGAAGGGGTACCCCGAGGGCCTGAGCGGCGAAGGCATCCCGCTCCTGGCGCGGATCGCCAACCTGGCGCAGACGCTGGAGATCCACCACGCCGCCCGCGGCCGCCGCGCGGCGGTGGAGGTGGCCGTGGCGCGGCGGGGCACCTGGTTCGACCCCCGCCTGGTCGACCGCGTCCGCGGCTGGGCCGGCGACGCGGCGTGGTGGGACGGGCTGGGCGACCCGGCCGTCGCCGACCGCGTCGTCGCCGCCGAGCCGGGGGAGCGGGCGCTCACCGTCGACGCCGCGGGGCTCGACGAGGTGGCGCGCGCCTTCGCCGACGTCATCGACGCCAAGTCGCCCTACACCTTCCGCCACTCCAGCAACGTCGCCGACTACGCCTGCCGGGTCGCCCGCGAGATGGGGGTGGACGCGGCCGAGGAGCGGCGCCTGTACCGCGCGGGGCTCCTCCACGACGTGGGGAAGCTGGGGGTCTCCAACCGCATCCTCGACAAGGACGGCCCGCTGACCCCCGACGAGCGCCTGGACGTCCAGCGCCACCCGCTCCACACCTGGGAGATCCTCTCGCGCGTGGGCGCCTTCCAGCCCTTCGCGCGGCTGGCGGCGGTGCACCACGAGCGCCTCGACGGCACCGGCTACCCCTGGGGCCACGCCGCCCCCGACCTCGACCGCTCCGACCGCGTCCTCGCCGTCGCCGACGTCTACGAGGCCCTCACCGCCGACCGCCCCTACCGCGCCGGGATGCCCCCCGCCACCGCCCTCGCCATCCTCCACGAGGACGCCCCCGCCCGCGTCTGCCCCGACGCCGTCGCCGCGCTCGAATCGGCCCTCCAGCGCGACGACTGGAGCGCGGACGCGATCGGGATCGAGGCGTAGCGTAGGGCTGCCCGCCGCGCCGTCCGACAGGCGAAAAGACTCCCGCCTCCGGATCGGATTCTCCCCTCCCCCCCCC
>DATACF010000880.1:0-2453 GCA_036259235.1 Longimicrobium sp.
GTGGGGGCCGGGGAGGGGGGCCGCGGAGGCGGCGGCATGCGACGGAAGCCGGCCTCCAGCACGAATGCGGACCGGGCAGATGGCGCCACCCGCGACCCCATCGCCACCCCCGGTTGAAACCGGGGGCCGCGCGGCGGCGGCGGCATGCGGCGAGTGTTCGCCCCTCGCCACGAGATCGGCGCACGAACACTGGGCACTGGGCACTCTGGCACCGGGCACTCATGAAGATCGGCATCACCTGCTATCCCACCTACGGCGGCTCGGGGGCCATCGCCACGGAGCTCGGGATCGAGCTGTCGCGCCGGGGGCACGAGATCCACTTCATCTCGTACGCCCAGCCCTTCCGCCTCCCGCACTTCCTGGAGCGCGTCTACTTCCACGAGGTGGAGATGACGCACTATCCGCTCTTCGAGCACAACAACTACTCGCTCTCGCTGGCGGCGATGATGCACGAGGTGGCCGTGCGCCAGGAGCTCGACCTCCTCCACGTCCACTACGCCATCCCCCACGCCACCTCGGCGTGGATCGCCAAGGAGATGCTGGCCAGCAAGCGCCCCCTCCCCATCGTCACCACGCTCCACGGCACCGACATCACGCTGGTGGGGCAGGAGCGGAGCTTCTGGGAGATCACCCGCTTCTCCATCCAGAAGAGCGACGGGATCACCGCCGTCTCCGACTACCTCAAGCGCGAGACCGTCACGGCTTTCGACGTCCCGGCCGACGACATCGAGGTCATCCCCAACTTCGTCGACCCCGAGCTCTACCAGCGCGACCGGTATCCGTGCTGGAAGACGGCTTTCTTACGCGACGGCGAGCGGCTGGTGATCCACGTCTCCAACTTCCGCCCCGTCAAGCGGATCCGCGACGTGGTGCGGATCTTCGCGCGGATCACCCGGGAGGTCCCCTCGCGCCTGGTCCTGGTGGGCGACGGCCCCGAGCGCCCCGAGGCCATCGACGAGGCGCAGCTCCAGGGGATCACCGACCGCGTCGTCTTCCTGCGGAAGCAGGACTCGGTGGCCGAGATCATGGCGTGCGCCGACCTCCTCCTGCTGCCTTCGCAGAACGAGAGCTTCGGCCTCGTGGCGCTGGAGGCGATGGCGAGCGGCGTCCCCGTCGTCGCCACCGACTCGGGGGGCCTCCCCGAGGTGGTGGAGAACGGGGTCACCGGCGTCCTGGGCGCCATCGGCGACGTGGAGGCGATGGGCGACGGCGCCATCGACATCCTCCGCGACCCGGAGCGGTGGCGCGTCTTCAGCGAGGCCGCCCGCGCCAGCGCCGTCGAGCGCTACGGCGTCGCCCGGGTGATCCCCATGTACGAGCGCTACTACGAGCGCATCCTCGCCCGCAGGGCCGCTCCGGCGGAGCCCGCCCTGGCCCCCGTGTCCGGCGGGTGACGCGTCTGGCGCGCATCGCCCTTCCGCACCAATTTGTCTCCCTGATCGACCACCGTCCGTTCCCCGCCGCCGGGTGCCTCGAGGGCGCCCGGCCGGGAGCCCTGTCGCCCGGAACCGCCGCATGACGCCCCTCCCCCCCGAAGCCGTCGCGCTGATCGAGGCCGCCCTCGCCGAGGACGTGGGCCCGGGCGACTTCACCACCCTCTGGACCGTCCCGCCGGGGCGCCGGGCCGTGGCGCGGATCGTGGCCAAGGCCGAGGGGGTCGTCGCGGGGAGCGAGGTGGCCGTGGCGGTCTTCCGCCGCGTCGACCCCGCGCTGGAGGTGTCTGTGGAGGCGCCCGACGGGACGCGGGTGGCCCCCGGCGACGTGGCGATGACGGTGCGGGGGGCGGCGGGCTCCATCCTCACCGCCGAGCGGACGGCGCTCAACTTCCTCCAGCGGCTCTCCGGGGTGGCCACCGCCACGCGGCGCTACGCCGACGCGGTGGCCGGGACGGGGGCGCGGGTGATCGACACCCGGAAGACGACGCCGGGGATGCGCCTCCTGGAGAAGCGCGCGGTGGTGGCGGGCGGCGGCGCCAACCACCGGGTGGGGCTCTTCGACATGGTGATGATCAAGGACAACCACATCGCGGCGGCGGGGGGGATCACCGCCGCGGTGGAGGCGGTCCGCGCCCGCAACGACCGGAACTTACGCGTCGAGGTCGAGACGACGACGCTGGAGGAGGTCCGCGAGGCGCTCCGGGCGGGGGCCGACCGGATCATGTTCGACAACATGGGACCGGACCTCATGCGCCGGGCCGTCGCGATCGTCCACGAGCTCGGAGCGGTGCGGCCGGAGACGGAGGCGTCCGGGGGGATCACGCTGGAGACGATCCGCGCGGCGGCGGAGACCGGCGTGGACTTCGTCTCGGTGGGCGCCCTGACGCACTCGGCGCCGGCGCTCGACCTCTCGCTCCAGCTGGAGGCGGCGTGAGCGACGACCTCCGCGCCGCCCGCTGGGAGGGGCACGGGGCCGACGAGCTGGCCGCGCGGTGGGGGGTCCCCGCGGTGCACCTC
>DATACF010000881.1:0-8997 GCA_036259235.1 Longimicrobium sp.
CGACGCGGCCACCGCCCGCGCGCTGGCCCGGGCGGCGGCCGAGGCGGGGTTCCCGGACGTCCGCGTGGGCGTCGCGGACAGCTGCATCGCCGCCGCGGCCGCCACCCGCGAGCGGTCGACCCCCCTCCGCGTCGTCCCCCCCGGCGCCGACGCGCGCTACCTCCGCCGCCGCTCCCTCTCCGCCCTCCCCATCGCCGCCGACCTCCGCGAGACGCTGGGGCTCCTGGGACTCCGCACCTGCGGCGAGCTGGCGGAGCTCCCGCCGTCGGATGTGGAGCTCCGCTTCGGCGCCGCCGGTCTCGAGGCGTGGCGGCTGGCGCGGGGCGAGGACGGCCGCTGGCCCTTCCGCCCCGCCGACCCCGACGCGGCCAGCGCCGAGGCCGAGCTCGACCCGCCGGTGGAGACCACGGAGCCGCTGCGCTTCGTCCTCCCCGGCCTCGTCGCCTCCGTCTGCGAGCAGCTCGAGCGGCGGCAGCGGATCCCCGCCCGCCTCCGCCTGACGCTCCGCCTCGACCGCGCCCCCGACGACGTCCGCGAGGTGCGCCCCGCGCGCCCCACCGCAGACCCGCGCGTCCTGGCCGACCTCTGCCGCCGGGCGGTGGAGGAGCGGCCGCTGGAGGGGGCGCTGGCCGGGGTGCGGCTGGAGACGGTGGAGGAGGGGGCCCCCCGCGCCGACCAGCTCGACGTCTTCCAGGCCCCCGCCCCCGACCCCGGCGCCCTCCACGCCGCCCTCCTCGCCGTCTTCGCGCGGTGGGGCGACGGCGCGCTCTCCGCCGCCGTCCGCCACGGCGCCCACCTCCCCGGCGAGCACGCGGCGTGGGAGGCGCGGGGGAGCGACGGGATCGCCGCCTTCACCGCCGCGCACCCGGCGACCCCGGAAACGGGGGACGCCCCCGACCTCGGCCGGGCGTACCTCGACCTCGCCCTCCGCCGCCTCCCCGCCCCCCGCCCCGTCCGGGTCCGCGAGGACGCCGAGCGGCGCCCCCTGGGTCTTGACATCCCGCCCGCGACCCCTTCGGAGCCCCCCCTCGGCGAGGGGAGTTTTCCACCACGCCTGTGGAAAACTCGGGCGGAAGGCCCCGAGCGCATTTCCGGGGGGTGGTGGACGGGGGGAACGGCCCGGGAGTACTGGCGCGTCGAGTCGCCCGACGGGTGGCTGGGGCTCGTCTATCGCGACGCCACGACGGGGGGATGGTACCTGGAAGGATGGTACGATTGAGGTTGCGCCGTTACGGAACCACGACGGCGCAATGGGCGCGGAAAGGGCGTAAGTGCCGATGAATCAAGGAGATTACGTCGAGCTGCACTGTCACAGCGCCTTCTCGCTGGGCGACGGCGCCTCGACGCCGGAGGCGCTGGCGAGCCGCGCCGCCGAGCTCGGCTACCCCGCCCTCGCGCTCACCGACCACGACGACCTGGGGGGCGCCGTCCGCTTCTCGAAGGCGTGCCGGGAGGTCGGAATTCGACCCGTTTTCGGGGCCGAAATCACGCTGTGGGACCGTTCTCACCTCACCCTGATTGTGGAAAACCCGAAGGGGTGGGAGAACCTCTGCGCCCTGGTCACCGAGGGGCGGACGGCGGCCCCCCGCGGCACCCCCGGCGTCTCCTTCGAGCGGCTCGCCGAGCGCGCCGAGGGGCTGGTGGCGCTCACCGGGTGCCCCCAGGGGCGCATCCCCCGCCTCCTCCTGGGCGAGCGGTGGGCCGAGGCGCGCGACGAGGCCGGCCGCCTCCGCGACGTCTTCGGCGACCGCCTCTACCTGGAGGCGTGGGACCATCGCACCCACGGCGAGGCGTCGCTCGCGGCCGACCTCCTGGAGCTCTCGCGCGAGACGGGCGTCCCCTGGACGGTGACCCACGACGTCCACTACGCCGACCCCTCGGGGCGCGCGGTGCACGACATGCTCACCTGCGTCCGCCGCCAGCTGACGCTCGACGAGGCCCACCGCCGCGGTTACTTACGCCCCTCCGCCGACTGGTGCCTCCAGCCGCGCGAGGAGATGGCGCGCCGCTGGCGCCACGCCCCCGAGGGGATTCGCCGGACGAGGGAGATCGCCGAGCGCGCGCAGGGGTTCACCTTCGGCGCCTCCGCCCCCGTCCACCCCGACTTCCCCCTCCCGCGCGGGTGGGAGACGGGCGACGACTTCCTCGCCCACCTGGCGCGCGAGGGCCTGGGCGAGCGCCTCCCGGACGCCGACGGGCGGCACTGGAAGCAGCTGGAGCACGAGCTCTCCACCATCCGCGCGCTGGGGCTGGCCGAGCACTTCCTGGTCTGCTGGGACATCTGCCGCTTCGCCCGCGAGCAGGGGATCATGTGCCAGGGGCGCGGCTCGGCGGCCAACTCCATCGTCTGCTACGCCCTCCGGGTGACGGCGGTGGAGCCGGTGGCGCACAACCTCCTCTTCGAGCGCTTCCTCTCGCTCGAGCGCCCCGAGCCGCCCGACATCGACATCGACTTCGCGGCCTTCGACGCCCGCGAGCGCGTCCTCCAGTACGTCTACGAAAAGTACGGGCGCGACCACGCCGCCCTCGTCTGCACCCACGTGGAGTACCGTGGCCGCTCGGCCATCCGCGACTCCCTGCGCGTCCTCGGCTTCCCGGCGACGACGGCCGACTTCCTCGCCAAGCGGGTGGACGGCCACGCCGGCGCCGCGCGCACCGCCGAGTGGCTGGAGGCGGCGGAGGGGAAGGCGCTCCGGGCCATCGGCCTCGACCCGGCGGAGCCCAAGGCGAAGGCGCTGGTGAAGCTCGTCGGCGGCCTCGACGGGCTCGCGCGCCACCGGGGAATCCACGTCGGCGGCTTCGTGATCTCCGCCCGCCCCTTGAGCGGGATCGTCCCCATCGAGGCGGCGTCGATGCACAAGCGCACCGTCATCCAGTGGGACAAGGACGACTGCGCCGACGCCGGGCTCCCGAAGTTCGACCTCCTGGGACTGGGGATGCTCCGCCTCCTGGGCGAGTGCGTCCAGCGGATCCGCGAGTGGCGGGGCGTGGAGATCGACATCGGCCGCCTCCCCATGGACGACCCGGAGGTCTACCGCACCATCGGCGCGGCCGACACGGTGGGGCTCTTCCAGATCGAGAGCCGGGCGCAGGCCAACTTCCTCCCCCGGCTGAAGCCGAAGGAGTTCTACGACATCGTCATCAGCGTGGGAGCCATCCGCCCGGGGCCGATGCTGGGCGGCCAGGTGAAGGAGATGATGGCGCGCCGCCGCGGCCAGGTCCCCACCGAGTACCCGCACCCCGACCTGGAGCCGGTGCTGGCGCGGACCCACGGGATGGCGCTCTTCCAGGAGCAGCTGATGCGCTGCGCCATCGTGGTCAGCGGGTGCTCGCCCGGCGAGGCCGACCGCCTCCGCCGCGCCATGAGCCGGAAGCGGAGCAGCGACGAGATGCGCCGCGCCACCGAGACGATCCGCGAGGGGATGGCGGTGCGCGGGGTCGACACCGAGGCGGCCGACAAGGTCCTGGGGTGGCTGGAGGCGTGCGCCAGCTACACCTTCCCCGAGTCGCACGCCATCTCCTTCGCGCTCCTGGCCTACGCCAGCGCGTGGCTGCGCCTCTACTACCCGGCCGAGTACCTGGTCTCGATCCTCAACGCCCAGCCGATGGGCTTCTACCCCGTCTCCACCCTGATCCAGGACGCCAAGGCGCACGGGGTCGAGGTCCGCCCGATCGACCTGGCGTGCTCGGCGTGGGACTGCACGCTGGAGCCCCAGGGGACAGGGTACAGGGGACAGGGTACAGCCAGCAACGACGGTTCTGGCGCCGGGCCCGCTGGCTGTCCCCTGTCCCCTGTTCCCTGTTCCCTCCCCCCGGCCGTCCGCGTGGGCCTCCGCTACGTCCGCGGGCTGGGGACGGTGACGGGGCGGCGGCTCAAGGCGGAGCTGGAGCGGGGGGCGTTCACCTCGGCGTCGGACGTGGTGGCGCGCTTCGACAGCGAGCAGGGGCTGCGCGCGCTGGCGGCGGCGGGGGCGTTCCGGACGTGGATCCCCGAGGGGCCGCGGAAGGCGCTCTGGACGGTGCTCGGCGAGCTGCGGGCGCTCCGGAGCGGGGGGCCGCTGGCGCCGCCGGCGGAGGTGGGGGCGGCGCTGCCGGCGCTCCCCGCGACGGAGCGGACGCTGCTGGCGCACCATACGACGGGGTTCGACCTGGAGGGGCACCCGATGCGCCACCTCCGCGAGTGGCTCCGCGGGCTGGGGGTGAAGACGGTGGAGGAGCTGCGCGACCCCAGGCGGCGGGCCAACGAGACGGTGACGGCCGCGGGGGTGGTGATCGTCCGCCAGCGCCCGGGGACGGCGAAGGGGTTCGTCTTCGTGGGGCTGGAGGACGAGACGGGGCGGCTCGACGTCATCGTGACGCCGAAGATCTACGAGGAGCAGCGCGAGGTCATCAACCGCCACGGCATCCTCGCCGTCCGCGGCCGCCTGGGGAAGGAGGACGGCGTCACCAACCTCCGCGCCGAGCAGTTCTACCCCCTGAAGCTCGACGACGCCGCCGAAGTCGTCTCCTCGCACGACTACCATTGACGGCCGCTGACGACGAAGGCCCCCTACCGCTGGGCGGGGGCCTTCGCGTATCGGTCGATGTCGTCGTGCGGGACGATGTCGACCAGGCGCAGCACTGACCCGAAGCGAACGAAGATGAGCCGGTCGCTCCGGTTGATGTAGGCCTCCCAGCAGTACTTGTCGGGGTTGATCGGATGCGTTTGCAGGCCCGGGTGAGCGGGATTCGCGAAGAGCAGCCGTATGGCCTTGTCCGTCTGTTTCTTCCGTTTCACGTCGAGCGCGGCGTACGCTTCATTGAACGGCTCCGACGTCCGAAGGGTGGAGAACGGCTTCGCGCCGCTCACCGCTCGGGCTTCTTCAAGGCGTGCAGATGCGCGAGGAGCTCATCGACGGAATGCGCCATGAAGCCCCGGCCTTCGCGAAAGTCCGCCTCGGCCCGGGCGATCCGCGCCTGCATCTCGGGGTGGTCGAACCACGAGTAGTCGTCGCCGCGGCCGGCGCGGAGCCAGGTGAGCCGGCGGATGCCGCCGCGGAAGCCGCCGTCGATCCTCGTCGCCATGGAGCGTCTCCGTCCGTTGCGCATGGGAATTTTCGTCCTGCAAGCGATGGATGAACGCTGGGGGCGAGTGTAGCGAAGTGTCAAGATTGCGCCATGACTCCGCCACCGGAGGCGCACCGGTTGTACCCGTGGCGCGTGGGTGCGGTGCCATGCGCGCGCGCGGACGACCGGCTCGGGAGGGTGCAAGCGGTGCTCGAAGCGCCTGGACGTCGTCGATCCAGGATCTACGAGGAGCAGCGCGAGGTCATCAACCGCCACGGCATCCTCGCCGACCGCGGCCGCCTGGGGAAGGAGGACGGCGTCACCAGCCGGCGCCGAGCAGTTCTACCCGTTGAAGCTCGACGAACGCGGCCCACATCGTCTCCTCGCACGACGATCACCGACGGCGGGCCCGGAGCGTCGAATGGCCGCCCCGGCGCGGAAGGCGGGCGGATCGTCGCGCTTCTCTTCAATTATCTTGACGGGAATGGTGTGGTCGCTTAACCTCTGAATCGCTCCCCCCAAACGCTTGAATTCTGCCGAAGCACCCCGCGCCCGGTGCGCGCCCGCCGCTCGCTCGGGGTCCAGGGGGGAGAGGAGGTGTCGCCGGTCGGACCGTTCCGGAGCCCATTCCCCAAGCCTGGAGCCATGCAGATGAGATCCTCGGCACGGATGCACTTCGCCCTCGCCCTCGCGGCCGCCGCGCTGGCCGCCTGCGCGGACGCGGGAGAGCGGATCACCGCCGTCGGCGCGCCCGAGAGCGTGCCGCTGGCGGCGCGGCAGGCGGAGGTCGACACGTCGCGCTTCACCCGGCGCTTCCGCGCGGCGGGCGGCGGGCCGGTGTTCGTGAGGCTGACCGGGGCGCCCGGCGCCGCGGCGCTCGCCCGCCTCCAGGAGCTGGGGCTCGGGGCGCCGCAGGGGCGCCTCCGCCCGGAGGTCTTCGACGCGTTCAACACCGTCTGGGGCGTGCTCCCGGCGGGACGCGTGAAGGCGCTGGCCAGCCTCCCGTGGGTGGAGCGGGTGGAGTCCTCCGACGACGAGGACGGGATCTTCTTCCAGGCCAGCAGCACGCCGGTGAACAGCTACGCGTCGGAGATCAAGTGGAACCTGCACCGGGTGCGGGCCCCCGAGATGTGGCGCGACTTCGAGGCGACGGGCGAGCGGCAGCTCTCGGCCACCGGGTGGCAGTCGGCGGGGATCTGGATCATCGACGACGGCCTCGACTACCGGCTCCACCGCTACACCTACACTACCTTCGACTGGGACAAGCAGCCGATCAACGAGGGGAACTTCACCACCGACCCCACCGCCGTCCACCTGGGCACGCACGGCACCGCCGTGGGGAGCTTCGCGGCGGCCGAGCCGAACAACGACTGGACGGCCGGGGTGGCCCCGCGCGCCTGGCTGCGGATCGCCAAGGGACTCCCCTCCGGCACCGACTGGGGCCCCATCGTCTCGTCGCTGAACGCGGCGTACACCAACGGGCCCACGGTCATCAACATGAGCCTGGGCAACTGCGGGGCCACCCCGCCCACCACGGTGCGCACCGCCCTCCAGCGGCTGGCGAACCGCACCCCCGCCGACGCGGGGTACCCGGGCGTGGGCGTCTCGATCGTGGCGGCCGGCGGGAACGGCCTCAACGGCGGCTGCACCCACCGGAACGTCCCCTACCCGGCGGCGTACCCCGAGGTCATCGCGGTGGCCGCCATCGACGTCAACAACGCGACCAACTCCAACTACGCGTTCGGGTCGAAGATCGAGCTGGCCGCGCCGGGGCTCTGCGTGGACGCCCTGGCGGTGGGCGGGGGCGTGAACCCCTGCATCAGCGGCACCTCCTTCGCCGCGCCGCACGTGGCGGGCGTCATCGCCGCCATCCGCGCCAAGCACAACAACCTCTCGGCGGCCTACGTCCGCACGCGGCTCCAGCAGACCGCCACCAAGCTCCCCGGCCAGACCCTCCCGCGCGACACGCGCGTCGGTTTCGGGCTGGTGAACGGCTACGCGGTGCTCCAGGCGCCGTGAGGCGCGCGGCCCGCGCCTGACGGGACTGGAACGGCGAAGGCCCCTACCTCGCGGTGGGGGCCTTCGCGTATCGGTCGATGTCGTCGTGCGGTACGATGTCGACCAGGACAAGGTGAGGACCTTCGGGGATGTAGATGATCCGCTCGTCGCGATTCATGTACGCTTCCCAGTAATACTTGTCCGGCCTGATCTGATGGGTCTCGAGTCCCGGGTGGGCGGGATTCTGGAAGAGAAGCCGAACTGCCTTGTCCGCCTGTTTCTTTCGCTGTGGGTCGAGTGCTCTGAAGGCCTTGTTGAATCTCTTCGTGCTCTCGAACGTCGCGAAAGGCTTCGCCGGGGCCACCTCCGGCTACTTGAGCGAGTCGAGATGCGCGATCAGCTCGTCGATGCTCGAACCACGTGTAACGCGGCCCTCGCGGCGGTCTGCCTCTGCTTCGGCGATCCGCGCCTGCATCTCGGGGTGGTCGAACCACGAGTAGTTGTCGCTCCGCGTGGCGCGGAGCCAGGTGAGCCGGCGGATGCCGCCGCGGAAGCCGCCGTCGATCCTCGTCGCCATGGAGCGTCTCCGTCCGTTGCGCATGGGAGTCTTCGTCCTGCAAGCGATGGATGAACGCTGGGGGCGGGTGTAGCGAAGTGTCAAGATTGCCGCATGACTGCGCCACCCGCGGCACATCCGTGATACCCGTGGCGCGTGGGTGCGGTGCCGCGACATGCGCGAACGCGAGGGCGGGGCGGGAGTTACCGGTGCTCGAAGCGGCTGGTGAGGAGGTCGATCCACTCCTGGGCGCCGGTCTGGCGGGCGATGGCGAGGCCGTCGCGGTAGTGGGAGCCGGCGCGGATGGGGTCCTCCGAGATGTAGGCGATCTCGCCGAGGAGGTAGTGCGACAGGACCTGGCGCGGGGCGTCGCCGGCGCGGGCGAAGGCGCGGGCGGCCTCGCCGAGGCGGCCGCGGGCCTCGGCGCGCTTGCCGCGGGCCACCTGCGCCAGGGCGAGGCCCAGCTGCGCCAGCGCGGCCCAGTAGTCGTCCTTCTCGCGGCGGGCCAGGCGGAGCGCGGCGGCGGCCTCGTCCTCGGCCGTGGCCAGCTCGCCGCGGGCGACGAGGGCCTGGGCGCGGTCGAGGGTGACGAGGAGACGGCCGTAGGGGTCCGCCGGCTCCAGCGCGGCGGCGGCCTCGTCGAGGCGCGCCAGGGCGTCGTCGTGCGCGCCGGCCAGCGCGGCTTCCACGCCGCCGTCGATAGAGGCGCGGACGCGCTCGCGGGCCTGCGGGGCGGGCGCCTCGTCGCGGGCGCGCGCGGGGTCGTAAACGACGAAGCCGCCCGGCGGCGGCAGCTCCAGCATCTCCATCGTACCGGATCGCGGTCGGGAAAGCGGGCGGGGAGGGAGCGCGGCGCGTGGGCCGCGCTCCGCTCGGACGCCCGTCAGGTGGTGCGCCGCGGATCGTCGATCCCGCGCAGCTTGTTCCAGGTGTCGTACGAGACCTGGTCCTTGGCAACGTACGCGTTGCCGCGCCCCGCCGCCATGTCGCCCGTGGCGGTGATCTCGCCCCGGCCGCGGTCGCGCAGGTCGAGGTAGGTGCCGCCCTGCTGCAGCCGCTCGCCCTCGGGGAGGACGTGGATGCGCTTGAGCTCGTCGTCGCCCAGGTCCAGCTCGCGGCTCAGCTCCTTGATGTCGTGGGCCGTCCGCATCCCCACCTCGCGGTCCGGGTCGCCGCCGATGTTCTGCCCGGCCAGCGGGTCGTGCTCCAGGTCGCCGCGGTACTCGGGCGGGTGCTTCACCTCGTTCTGCGGCTTCCCCTGCATCCGCTCCAGGTTGCTGTCCTCCATCGCGTTCCTCCTTCTCGTCGGGTGAATCCACGAGGGGCGGAACCGACGCGCAAGTTGTGTGCACACCGGCGGATACGAGAGCGGGCCCCGGCGCGTCGGCCGGGGCCCG
>DATACF010000882.1:0-3436 GCA_036259235.1 Longimicrobium sp.
GATCGACAGCCGCTCCAGGATGTTCGCCAGCTCGCGGACGTTCCCCGGCCAGGGGTGGCGCTGGAGCGCCTCCATCGCGCCCGGCGCCAGCCGCGGCGGGCGGAGCCCCACCCGCTGGCGGGAGCGGGCCAGGAAGTGCTCGGCCAGGAGGGGGACGTCCTCGCGCCGCTCGCGGAGCGGCGGGAGGTGGAGGGGGATGACGTGGAGGCGGAAGAAGAGGTCCTCCCGGAAGCGTCCGGCGGCGACCTCGGCGCGGAGGTCGCGGTTGGTGGCCGCCAGGATGCGGACGTCGACCTTGATCGGCTCGCTCCCGCCCACCCGCTCGACCTCGCCGGCCTCGAGGGCGCGGAGGAGCTTGGCCTGCGCCTCGGGGGAGAGGTCGCCGATCTCGTCGAGGAAGAGGGTGCCGCCGCTGGCCAGCTCGAAGCGCCCCCGCCGCCGCTCGGTGGCCCCCGTGAAGGAGCCGCGCTCGTGCCCGAAGAGCTCGCTCTCGACCAGGTCGCGCGGGATGGCGGCGCAGTTGAGGCGGACGTACGGACCGGCGGCGCGGGCGGACTGGGCGTGGATCAGGTTGGCGGCGACTTCCTTCCCCGTCCCCGACTCGCCGGTGATGAGGACGCGGGCGTCGGTGGGGGCCACGCGGGCGATCAGCTGGCGGACGTGCTCGATTGCCGGGCTGCGGCCCACCATCTCGCCGCCGTCGCCCAGCTCGGCGCGCAGCGCCCGGTTGAGCTCGCGCGTCTTCCGGAGCTCCAGCGCGGAGCCGAGGGTGAGGAGGACGGCCTCGGGGGAGAGGGGCTTCTCGAGGAAGTGGAAGGCGCCCTGGCGGGTGGCCTTCACCGCGTCGGAGAGGGTGGCGCGGCCGCTCATCATCACCACGGGGAGGTCCGGCGCCGCCTCCAGGAGCTTCGGGAGCGCGTCGAGCCCCGTCTCCTCCTCCATGTACAGGTCCATCAGCACCGCGTCGGGCTCCTCGGCCTGCACCTCGGCCAGCGCCCCCTTCCCGCTCCCCGCCTCGCGCGTGCGGTACCCCTCCGACCGCAGGAGCGCCCCCAGCATGCGGCGGATGTTCGGCTCGTCGTCGACGATCAGGATGGACTGCATTCCGGGGGGAAGTGCGAGAGTGCGAAAGTGCGGGAGTGCGAAGTACGAAAGTACGAAAGCGCTCCCGGCGGCGGCGGCTTGTACGCCGGGGGCGCGCGGGTGTTTCCTCGGCGGCGCTATGCCTGCGGTGCGAGGGAGCCTTCGGCGGTCACGGGGAGGACGACGCGGAACTCGGCGCCGCCCTCGGGGCGGTTGCGGGCGGCGACGCGGCCGCCGTGGGCGTGGACGGCCTGCTTCACCAGGGCGAGGCCCAGGCCGGTGCCGCGCGTCTTGGTGCTGAAGTCCGGCTCCCAGATCCGCTCCAGGTTCTCCTCGGCGATCCCCGGGCCGCTGTCGAGGATGCGCACCTCCACGAAGCCGTTCGCGGACCTCACGATCACCTGCACGCTCCCCGCGCCCCCCACCGCGTCGGCCGCGTTCAGGAGGAGGTTGGCGAAGGCGCGCGAGAGGGCGTCGTGGTGGCCGCGCACGGGCGGGAGGTCCATCGGCACCCGGAGCTGCGGCTGGACGCCGGGGGGGAGGTGCGTCCGCAGGAGGTAGCCCAGGAGCTCGCGGAGGTCCACCTCGCTCGGCGCCCCCTCGGGGAGGCGCCCGAACTGCGCGAAGGCGCGCGCCAGCTCGTCGAGGCGCCCGCTCTCGGCCTCCAGCACGTCGAGCGCCTCGCGCGCCGCCTCGCCCGGGGGCGCGGCGCGCTCCAGGGTGCGGACGGCCAGGCGCATGGGGGTGAGCGGGTTCTTGAGCTCGTGCGCCACCCGGCGCGCCATGGCGATCCAGGTGCGCTGCCGCTCGGCCTCCAGCTCCCGCTCGCGCGAGGCGTCGAGCTCGGCCTTCATCTCGCGGAACGCCGTTCGCAGCACGCCGAACTCCCCCTCCTCGGCCTCGCCCGGCCGCTCGGGGGGGAGCGGCTCGCCGCGGGCGACGAGGCCGGCCCACCCGGCCAGCTCCTGCACGGGGCGCGAGAGGCGCCGCCCGATCCCCCGCCCGGCCCGGAGCGCCAGGACCCACATCGCCACGCCCAGGATCAGCGCGGCGAGGGGGATCAGGAGGAGGAGCCGCCCCAGGAGGTAGTCCCACCGGCGGGCGTTGGTGACCGAGTGCTCCAGCTCGGCGCGGTGGCGCTCGGCGGCGCCGCGGAGGGCGGGGTCGCCCGAGCCCTCGGCGGCGCGGATGAGGGCGCCGCCGCTGGCGGCCACCCGGTCCCACGCGTCGGCCGCGTCGGTGAGCGTGGCCGCGCGCGAGACGAGGTACGCCCCCACGCCCAGGAGGAGGAGGGTGGGGACGACCGAGAAGAGGATCAGCGCGCGCCGGATGCGGCGCTCGAACGCACGCCGCGACGGGGGCATGGAGGTTCGGATCGGGGAACGGGTGGAGCGGTGCCGGTTGACGGGCGGCCCCGCGCGTGTGAGGATGGGGGGCCGCGCGAGGGGAAGTTATCCGGCGGCGCTCCGATGTGGCAAGAACTTACGGCGGGGGAAAGGGTGGGGGGATGGCGGAGGGACTGGAAGCGGAGCTCCGGGCGCGCTTCGACGTGCGCGAGGAGCGGTTCGACCACGGCGGCCTCGGGGCCGATGTGCTGATGCCCACGCGCCCCGACCTGTTGATCGACCAGGCGGAGTTCGACCGCGACGAGCGCCTCCCGTACTGGGCCGAGCTCTGGCCCGCGGCGCGGGGGCTGGCGCGCCACCTGCTGGACAACCCGCCGCCGGAGCGGCGCGCGCTGGAGCTGGGGTGCGGGGTGGCCCTCCCCAGCCTGGCCCTGAAGTACCTGGGGCTCGACGTGACGGCCTCCGACTACTACGAGGACGCGCTGGCGTTCGCCCGGGCCAACGCCCAGCGCAACGGGCTGGGCGCGCTGGCGACGCTGAACCTCGACTGGCGCGAGCCCCCGGAGGGCGCCTGGCCGCTGGTGGTGGCCGCCGACGTCCTCTACGAGATGCGCAACTCCGAGGCGCTGGCCGCCCTCCTCCCCCGCATCGTGGCCCCCGGCGGCCGCGCGCTGGTGGCCGACCCCGGGCGGATGTACGAGTGGGACTTCCGCGACCTCCTGAAGAAGCGCGGCTGGCACGCCGAGCAGATCGACCTCCGGCGGGAGATCAACGACCCCGTGAAGCAGGTGGCGAGCACGATCACGATCTTCGAGGTGCGGCGGGTGAGTGCGTGAGTGCGTTGGGGTCGGAGCGGGGGGCGGGCTCCGCGCGGGGCCCTCACCCGGCTCGCTTAGGCTCGCCACCCTCTCCCGATGCTGGGAGAGGGTTCTTTTGTTTCGGTGCGCGGGGCGGGTGAGGTCGACGGCGACGGCAACTTCAACGGCGAGGCTCGGGCGTGTCCCTCC
>DATACF010000883.1:0-12706 GCA_036259235.1 Longimicrobium sp.
CGGCGGTCCCGCCGCTGGAGGCGCGCGTCGGCGCGGCGCGGGAGGCCGCGCTCCGGGAGCCCCGGCTGGCGTCGATGGTCGACGCCTTCAACGTCCTGCTCCGCGAGCGGATGATGGAGGCGGACGACGAAGCGGCCCGCCTCCTGGCGAGGTATTCCGAGCTCCACGACCGGCTCACCGCCGGGGACCCGGCGCCCTGATCCCCCATCCGTCCGAAGGGGGGTGGATCGAGAGGAGCTCCGGCCTGTCGTTCCGAACGAGGAACGAGTGAGGAGTCCACTCGCCTGGCCGGGTGGCTGGCTTCCGGGCACGGTTCGGTACGATACCGGATGCCGCATCGGATGGTGCGGCCGATCTCGCCCACGATCGGAGTCTCGTGCCCGCCCGGGCCGTGCAAACTGCGTGATCGGGGGGATGGGGAGCGGGGGCCGGCTTCCGCGCCGACCCTCCTGATTACGTCGTTTGCGATTCTCGAAGGCGCGTACGCGGCGGGCGGACGCGGATCGACGGGAGGAAGGACCGAAGGGGTCTCTCCGAAAAAATTTCGATCCTCATCTCCGCCTCTGGCTCCACGGTGGAAGGCGGGCTTTCCTCTCCCGGATGCTGCCTCTTGAGCGCCTGCTCTGCATTCCGTCCAGGGAGCGGGTATGAGTGAGGCGGGCCGGGTCCACGCACATCTTCAACGACATCCGAATGGCTTATCGAGAGATCACCGACGAGAGCGGGCGCCAGTGGCGCGTGTGGGACACCTACCCGCAGGCGTTCGGGGGGCGCAGCGTCATCGCGGACGGGTACGCGTCGGGGTGGCTGACCTTCGAGTCGGAGACCGAGAAGCGGCGCCTCGCCCCCGTCCCTGAGGGGTGGGAGACGCGGGAGGCGGAGGCGCTCCTCCGTTTCCTGGAGACCGCCGACGGGGTGGCGCCGACGCCGCGCGGCGAGCGCCCCCCGCCGCTCACGGGCGCGGAGACGGCTCCAGCACCGTGACGTCGGCGCGCGGCGTCGGCCGCCGCACGGCACGCCTCCCGTCCGTCGTTTTCGCGCTTCCTCCGTCCGAGGGCGCCGCGAGGCCCCGGTCCGGCAGGTCGGGTTCCGCCGCCGCCGGAGAGCGTGCGCGACGGCCCGTACCGCCACTGGTACGGAAGATGTAGCGAGGGGACGCGCGCGCGGCGCTCGCCGCGTCACGCCGGCCCCCCGGACCTTCGCGATGGTGCCTTCCTCCGACGCGGGCGAGACCAGCCCGGCGCGAGCCGATGCGGACCGGGCGTTCTTCCGGGGGCTCGCCCGCGCCTTCGGGGCGGCGCTCTTCTTCTCGCTCCCGCTCCTGATGACGATGGAGATGTGGTGGCTGGGCTTCTACATGGACCGCCTCCGCATCGCGCTCTTCATGGCGCTCATGCTCCCCCTCCTGGTGGGGCTCTCGCGCTTCTCCGGCTTCCGCGAGACCCGCACGTGGGCCGAGGACGCCGTGGACGCGCTGGTCGCCTACGGGGTGGGGATGGCGGCGTCGGCCGCCGTCCTGGCGCTCTTCGCCGTCATCGGCCCGTCGATGCCCCTCCGGGAGGTGGTGGGGAAGGTGAGCCTCCAGGCGATCCCCGCCTCCTTCGGCGCCATCCTGGCCCGGAGCCAGCTGGGCGGCGGGAAGGGGGGCGAGGAGGAGCGGCGGAAGGCGGAGGCGCCGTACGCGGGGGAGATCTTCTTCATGGTCGCGGGCGCCGTCTTCCTGGCCTTCAACGTGGCCCCCACCGAGGAGATGGTCCTGATCGCCTACCAGATGACGCCCTGGCACGCGGTGGCGCTGGCGGCCGTCTCCATCGCCGTCATGCACGCCTTCGTCTACTCGGTCGACTTCCGCGGCGCGGCGGTGATCCCGCCGGGGACGCCGGGGTGGAGCATCTTCCTCCGCTACACCGTGGTGGGGTACGCGGTGACGCTGGGGGTGAGCGCCTACGTCCTCTGGACCTTCGGCCGCTTCGAGGACCACGCCTACACCCTGTACGTGATGCAGACGGTGGTGCTGGGCTTCCCCGCCAGCCTGGGCGCGGCGGGCGCCCGGCTCGTCCTGTGAGCGGGGAAGGCGCCGTGTCCGGCGCTCAGTCCGGCGGCGAGGGGCGCGGAAAGGGCCCGGCGCACGAGGAGACGTCGCGGTGGGAGTGGGTGGCCGCCGCGGTGAGCGGGGTGGTGGTCTTCGGGGCGATCGGCTTCCTCCTCTTCCAGGCGCTGGCCCACCCGGCCACCCCGCCGGCCATCACCCTCGCCGTCGACTCGGTGGTGGCGGCCCCGAACGGGTGGCTGGTCGAGCTCCGCGTCCGCAACGACGGCTGGACGACGGCGGCGGGGCTGCAGGTCGAGGGCGAGCTGCGCGAGGGGGAGCGGAGCGTGGAGAAGAGCCAGACGACGATCGACTACGTCCCCGCCCGCGCCGCGCGCCGGGCGGGGCTCTTCTTCACCCGCGACCCCCGCCGCCACCGGCTGGAGCTGCGCCCGCTCGGCTACGACCGGCCCTGAGGCGGGGCCCGCTCCCGCGCCGGCGATCATGGCCCGCGTGTGCTGCATCGCGTCCTCCGTTCCGCTCGAGACCAGGGCAACGCTCCGGCGCCCGTGATACCGAAACCGTATCATCCATGTGTATCCGGAGGTCGCACGCGGGGATGCGACGAGCGTGCCCCGCGCGGCCCAGAGCCGGTGGCGCGGAGATCGCCGGGACGGGTGGAGGAGGGCGGCGGCAACGGTTCGCGGGGAGGGGAGCGTGGAGGCGAGCGGGAGCGCGGGACGGGTGGAGCGGGAGCGGTGGCGGCTGGTGCTCCGGATCGAGCGGTGGCTGGAGACGCCGATGCTCGTCCTGGGCGCCGTGTGGACGGCGCTCCTGGTGGTGGAGCTCACGCGGGGGCTGACGCCCTTCCTGGAACGGGTGGGGACGGCGATCTGGATCGCGTTCGGGGCCGACTTCGCGCTCCGCTTCGCGGTGGCGCCGAGGAAGGGGCGCTACCTCCGGCGGCACTGGCTGACGGCGGTCTCGCTGGTGCTCCCCGCGCTCCGGGTGCTGCGCGTCTTCGCCGTCGCCCGGGTCTTCCGCGCGGCGCGCGCCGCCCGGGGGCTGCGCCTGGTGAAGGTGATCGGCTCGCTGAACCGGGGGATGCGCGCGCTCGACCGGGCGCTGCGGCGCCGGGGGTTCGGGTACGTGGCGGCGTTCACCCTCCTGGTGGCGCTGGTGGGGGCCGCGGGGGTGTACGCCTTCGAGGCGGGCGAGGACGGCGGCGGGCTCGACGGCTACGCGGAGGCGCTCTGGTGGACGGCGATGCTCCTGACCACCGTGGGCTCCGAGTACTGGCCGCGGAGCTCCGAGGGGCGCCTCCTGGCGCTCCTCCTCTCCGTCTACGCCGTCAGCGTCTTCGGATACCTGGCCGCCATGCTCGCCTCGTACTTCATCGACCGCGACGCCGAGAGCCGGGGCGGCGCCGTGGCCGGCCAGGACGCGCTGGAGGCGCTCCGCGCCGAGGTGGCCGCGCTCCGCGAGGAGCTCCGCGGGCGCCGCTGAGCACCGCCTCGGCCGGGAGCGGGCCCTCAGCCGAGGGCGCGGCGACGCTCCAGGTAGTCGCGCGTCTCGCGCGCCACCACGGGAGAGAGGAGGAGGAGGCCGACCAGGTTGGGGAAGGCCATCATCCCGTTCATCACGTCGGCGAAGTTCCAGACGAGCTGGAACCCCTGCTGGGCCGAGAGGGTGAGGACCCACGCCCCCACGAACGAGGCGGCCACGAAGGCGACCCGGTACGGGACCACCGCGCGGGGGCCCAGAAGGTACTCGATCGCCTTCTCGCCGTAGTAGCTCCACCCCAGGATGGTGGAGAAGGCGAAGAGGGCCAGCCCCACGGCCACGATCCCCCCGCCCCACGTCCCCGGGAGCCCGGTGCTGAACGCCTTCGCCGTCAGCGGCGCGCCGGTGAAGGCCGCCCCCGTGGCGGGGTCGACCTGCGTCCAGGCGCCGGTGGCGATGATGGCGAAGCCGGTGAGCGAGCAGACGATGATGGTGTCGATGAAGGTCTGCGTCATCGACACCAGCGCCTGCGTCACCGGGTGCTCGGTCTGCGCGGCCGCCGCGGCGATCCCCCCCGTCCCCAGCCCCGACTCGTTCGAGAAGACCCCGCGGGCGACCCCCATCCGCACCGCCATCATCAGCGAGGCCCCGGCGAAGCCGCCCACCGCCGCCGAGGGGCGGAAGGCGTCGCGGAGGACGAAGACGAAGATGTCGTCGATCCCGCGCCAGTTGATGGCGAGCACCACCAGCGCCCCCGCCATGTAGAAGGCGATCATGACGGGGACGAAGAAGCCGGTGAAGCGGCCGATCGACTGGATCCCCCCCAGGATCACCGCCCCGGCGAGGACGGCGATGACGATCCCGGTGATCGCCGGGGCGACGCCGAACGAGCTCCGGAGGGCGTCGGCCACCGAGTTGCTCTGGACCATGTTCCCGATCCCGAACGCCGCGATGGCCGCGAAGAGGGCGAAGAGCCATCCCAGCGCGCGGCCGAAGGGCCCGCCGACGCCGCGGGAGAGGTAGTACATGGGCCCGCCCGCCATCCGCCCGGCGGCGTCGGTGGTGCGGTAGCGCACCGCCAGGAGCGCCTCGGCGTACTTGGTGGCCATCCCCACCAGCCCGGTGATCCACATCCAGAAGAGCGCCCCCGGGCCCCCGGCGGCGATCGCCCCGGCCACCCCGGCGATGTTCCCGGTCCCCACGGTGGCGGCCAGCGCCGTCATCAGCGCCTGGAAGTGCGAGATGTCGCCCGCGGCGCCTTCCTCCTTCCGCTTCACCAGCGCCAGCCAGAGCGAGTGCCCCAGCTCGCGGAACTGGAGCCCGCGGAGGAGGAAGGTGAGGTAGACCCCCGTTCCCACCAGGAGCACCAGGAGCGGGGGGCCCCACACCCACCCGCTGAGCGTCGCCACCGCCTCGAGGGCGGCCTCCAGGGGTCCCTGCGGCTCCTGCTGCATTCGTGTCGCCTCGGCTGGGGGAGCGGTCTCGGTGGACGGGCGCGAAGGTAACGGGGGCGCGGGGCCCGCGCCACACCGGCGCTCCTCCCGCCGGGCCGCTCCACCCTCCCGGCGACCCCGGCGGGGGAAGCGAGAGCGGCGTCTCCCGGAGCGGGCGGAAGCGGCCGGGCCGAGGGCCGGGCGCGGTGCTCGAGGGGAGGCGAGCCTGCGCGCGAGCTCCGTCTCGAGCCGCCGCGGCGCGGGGGGGAGGACGCGGTGGGGCGCTGACCGTTGGATCCGGCAGCAGGAGCTCGGGTGTGGCCTGGTTCTGGCCGTCTCTGGAGACCGTCGCCCGTCACGTCTTCAGCAAGGAGGGAAAGATGACCCGAATCCTGCACTGCCGGGACCTCGGCCGGGACTGCGAGTTCGTCGCCCGCGCGGAGAGCGACGACGGCGTCCTGGACCAGGTGGCCGAGCACGCGCGCGACGCGCACGGGGTGGACCGCCTCCCGGACGACCTCCGGCGCCGCGCCCGCGACTCGATCCGCGACGAGCCGCTGGAGCGGCACGAGCCGCCGTACACCACCACGGGGAGCTTCACCGCGCCCAAGTTCGGCTCCGCCGGGAGCGGCGGGCTGGAGTACGAGCGGATCCCCGAGCAGCACGACGACGACGGCCGTCGGCGCGGATAGCGGCCTTCACCTCCAGCTGCTTCTCGCCGCGCGGTGGCCCCGGTGCCGCCGCGCGGTGAGGATCGATGACGCGCTCGGTGAGGATGTCAGTCGCTGACTCTGATGTCTCCGAGCAAACGCCTCGCGCGAGCACGGTCTTCGTCCGTAGGCCGGGCGTTGACGTCCGTGTTCCTGGCGACGTCGAGGTATGTGGCGCGGATTGCCTCACGGAAACCCGGCGTCGCCTTGTCGTATCCTTCGAGGGCGCGCTGGAGCGTTTGCCCCTCCGCGATCCGGTTCAGAGCCCAGCCAGTGGCCAGGGCGATCTCGTATTCCTGCTCATCTCTCTTCTTGACCTCGGCGAAGATGGCGAGGATACTGGGTCGTACAACCGTGCCCTGGGCGTACATGTATTCATTCTTGATCCGGTTCAGGGCAGCGTTGTACTCCCCATGCGCCTCGACATTGAGCGAGGTCGGCACTGGCACGGTCTTGCTGATGTCGGCCGAAGACAGTCCGATCACCTGAAATCGGGCACTGGCGCTGGCGAACCTGAACTCCGCCGATGCTGTGATCGCGGGGATTCCGGAGAGGTTGGCTTTCGAATCCGTCACAGTGACATCAATGATGAAGCGCAGTGCGACACCCCACCGGACCTTCTGCTGCTCCTCCTCGAAATCCACATACTTCGAATAGTCCTGGACGAAGATCCGCCGGTTGGCCTTCGAGCCGGTACTCCCATAAAGAAGCCCTAGCTCCGCAGCTAAGTCGACCGTCAGCTCTGAAACGTTTGAATCCTCACGGTTGAGGTCATTCAGCCCTTGTGGCGGTGTGATGGCTCCGGTGCGGATACGTTCGACCAGACCGGCGGTACGAGACAGATCCAGGACGTCGTCCAGACTGGCGATGGATACCCGATCGATGTTGACAGGCAGAAACTGGAACGGCATGGGAGCCTCCCGATCTCGTGGAGCATGGTTGATTTCGACAAACGGTCCTCTCTGCCCGGGTCAGCGCCTCCTTTCTCGTAGAGGTGAATGGCGGGTGCCTCTCCTCTGGTCCACCGATCCTTCGAATCTATCTCCCGGTCCAGAATATTTCAAACGGTGATACATGTCCCGTATCACCGGAATGCGTCTTGCGGCCCCTCCTCCTCGCGCCAGCCGGGACGGCGATCGGCCGGTCCCGGGAGGAGACCGGACGGAGGAGGACGCGATGGCGGACATCGGCGTGAAGCGAAAGGATGAGGTGGGGCCCTGGATCCTCTTCCTCGTGCTACTCACGCTCGTCTCGCTCGCCGGGTGGGCGCTGATCGAAGCGGCGCGAGCCCGGCCCGGACCTGGAGGTGGTGGGGAAGGCCAACGCCTTCCTCGTGGTCGCCGGCCTCCTCGCGGCGAGCCCCGACTCGCTCCGGCTGCACGCGGACTGGATGCACCGGACCGCGTTGGCGGCGGTGGACCTGATGGACGAGCTGGGCGAGACGCGCTTCCCCGGAGCCGAGGGGCTGGACGGGGAGCTGGAGGAGGCGCACCGGGCCGCGGACGCCATCCGGCCGGAGGCGGGGCTCGCGGACCAGACGGAGGCGGTGCGCCGCTTCTTCCGCGAGGCCCACGACCCGCTGCGGACCCTGGCGGAGCGGGCCTCCGCGGCGGCGCGGAACACCTGAGCGGCCGACGGGCGGCGTGGACGCGCTCCGCTAGTCCTTCGCGGGCCCGGGCCAGTCGTCCGGGTGCGGCGGGCCCTCGGCGCGGGGCCGCTCCCCTTCCGCACCCTCTCTCGCCGGGGCTGCGTGGGGCGTGGTGGCCGCCCTCTTCGGCGTCCCCCGTCCGGACGCGCCGGAGAGCGTCGAACGTACGCGCAGGTGCAGGCGGCCTCCTTCCCCAGCGGGCAGGTGTTCACCGCTACCGCAGGCCGGGGGGGGCCGCGGCCGGGACCCGCCTCTACGTCACCCGCGGGATCGGCTTCGGCACCCTCCCGGCGCGGATCAACTGCGCGCCGGAGCTCACCCTGCCGGCGCCGCGCGCCGCCTCACCCGCCGCGCTCCAGGTTCAGCCGGATGATGAGCTCCGCCAGATCGCGCGTCGACTCGGGGGAGATGGAGGGGTAGCGGGGGAGGAGGAGGGGGAGGTCGAGGTCGGGGAGGGCGCGCCGGGCGGCGCGGGTGGCGAGCACCGGCTGCGAGCGGTCGAGGCGCGCCAGCGCGATCCGGTCGTCCGCCCTCACCACGCGCAGCCGGTCCGCGGCTCCGGCGTGGCCGTACACCTCGCGGAAGCGCTCCGCGTACGCCGGGTCCACCACGATCAGCGTCAGGGGCCCGGCGCGGAGCCGCCGCTGGATGATCCCCGCCATCTCGGGGTTGACGGTGACCATCACGAACGCCTTTCCCAGCGCCTCGGCGGCGGGCTGGACGGCCTGGGCGTGGAAGGCGGTGGTCACCACCAGGTCCGCCTCGCGGAGCGCCCCGGGGAAGCCGGCGGGGTCCAGGCGCTTCCGCCCGCGGGCGGCCGGGACGGCGTCCGCCGCGACCGGCGACGGCTCCAGCCCGAACTCCTCCGCGAGCTCCATGCAGATGGCGCCGCTGGAGTCCTGGTTCGACTCGACGCAGGCGCAGCGCAGCCGCACGCGGCCGGTGTAGCTCCGCACCAGCTCGGGGAAGTCGGGGATCCCGATCCGGCGCCGGCGGGCCTCGCTGAGGACCCCCGCCAGCCAGGCGGCGGTCTCGCCGGGGAGCTCGCCGCCCAGCCGCTCCTGGCGGGCGACGTACGCGCCCGCGCGTCCGCGCACCTCCACGAGCCCCTCGGCATGGAGCGCGCGGTAGGCGTTCGAGACGGCGCGGTGGTCGGCCTCCATCTCGCGCGCCATCTCGCGGACGCCGGGGAGGCGGTCGCCCCCGCGGAGGTGGCCCAGGTGCATCTCGCCCACGATGCGGTTGCGGATGCGCGACACGAGCACCGGATCGACGGCCATCTTCGGCTTCGCGGAGGTTCGTTCGTGGGCCGCCGCCAGACGGACGCGCGGCGTGCGATGATACGACATGAGTAGCAAGCCGGTGCGCCCCGCGCAATCGGGGCCCGCGCCGCCGCTCCGGCTCCCCGGTCCGTGATCCTTCGCGCTCCGAGCATCCCCCGGAAGGATCTCGCGCGGAGCCGGCAGAGGTGCGGAGGACCCCATCCGCTCCCTCTGCCGTTCAGGGGACTTTACGAGTGCACGAAAGTTCGCGGACGCGCCGATGCTGGACCATGATACGTAGCACGGGAGGTACGGTGGTTGCACCTGGCACGGTCCCACCGGCGCAGCGCCGGGATGGTGTTCTCGATCTTGCCCGGGAGGAGAGGATGCGAGCTTCGCGAGTGCCCGTGGCCGTCCTGCTCGCCGCCGCGCTGGCCGCGGGGGCGTGCACGGCGGAGGTGGAGGAGGAGGGGCGGGCCCCCGACGTCGACGTGCAGCCCGGGGAGCTCCCCGAGGTCGACGTCGACCCGGCGCGGGTGGAGGTCGGCCAGGACGCGCAGAAGGTCGTCACCCCCGACGTGGACATCGTCCCCACCGAGGGCGACGACCCCTGACGCGCCGCCCCGGGCGGGAGCCGCATCCGCTCTCCCCCTCGCCCGCTCCCCGCGTTCCCCGTCGCGCGCGCCGGGGGAGTCCCCGCGCGCTCGGCGGGAACGCCCCCCGGGCCGCATCCTGGTGATACGATCGCGCGCTCCTGCGCCGCCGGTGCTCGCGGCGGGGCGGAGTGGTACGATCATTGAACCCGGGCCGGGCGCGCGTCCTCGCCGGGGCGCGCGGGGGCGTCCGGCGGGGAAAGGGGGAGGATGCTGGCGCGGCTGCGGATCGCGTGGATGCGGGTGCGCGACAGCCTCTGGTTCATCCCGGGGGTGCTGACGCTGTGCGCCGCCGTGGCGGCGATCGCCATCACCGCCGCGGAGCACCGGAGCTACGTCCCCGCCCGGCTGACCGACTCGTGGGCGTTCGGCGGCGGGGTGGAGGGGGCACGCGGCGTCCTCAACGCCATCGCGGGGGGGCTGATCACCGTCACCGGCGTGGTCTTCTCGGTCACCATCGTGGCGCTCCAGCTCGCCAGCAGCCAGTTCACCCCGCGGATCCTGCGCAACTTCACCGCCGACCGCGCCAACCAGCTCGTCCTCGGCGTCTTCATCGCCACCTTCACCTACACCCTCCTGGTGCTGCGCACCGTGCAGTCGGCGCAGGGCGAGCAGGAGCCCTTCGTCCCCCGCGTGGCGGTGACGCTGGCGGTGGTGCTGGTGATGGTGAGCATCGGCTTCCTGATCTTCTTCATCAACCACGCGGCCCGCTCCATCCAGGTCTCGACGATCCTCGACCGGGTGGCCGGGCAGACGCGCCGCAACGTGGAGCGGCTCTTCCCCGAGCCGGTGGGCGACGCCGACCCGGAGCGTCCGCCGGACCCGCGGCGGCCGGACGCCCCCTCGGCGCCCGTCGTCTCCACCCGCGCCGGGTACCTCCAGTCGGTCGACGCCCGCGCCCTCTTCCGGCTGGGGCGCGAGCGGAGCCTGGTGGTGGGGATGGAGCCCCACGTCGGCGACTTCCTCCTCCCGGGGCAGGCGCTCGCCCGCGTCTGGCCCCCCGAGGGGGTCGACGAGGGGGTGCGGGACGCGGTGCGGAAGGCGTTCGTCCTGGGCCCCGAGCGCACCCCCGACCAGGACGTGGAGTTCGGGATCGTCGAGATCGCCGACATCGCGGTCAAGGCGCTCTCGCCGGGGATCAACGACCCGACCACGGCGATGCACTGCGTCGACCGCCTGGGCGAGATCCTCCTGGCGCTGGGGACGCGCGGGGCGCCCCCCGCCGAGCGGGTCGAGGGCCGCCTCCACTACATCGCCCGCCCGGCCACCTTCGCCCGCGCGCTCGGCCTCGCCTTCGGGCAGGTCCGGCACTTCGGGGCGGGGAACCCGGCCGTCGTCAAGCGGATCGCCGACACGCTCACCGGGATCGCGCCGCTCCTCCCGGAGGCGCACCGCGCCTCCGTGGCGGCCGAGCTGGACCGCCTCCTCCACGCGGCCCGCCACGACCTGGACGACCCCGCCGAGGTCGCCCGGGTCGAGGCCGCCCTCGCGCGGATGCGCGGGGGCGGGCCCGCCGCATAGACCGCCGACCGCCGCCGATGACCGTCCTCGCCGCCGTCCCGACCCTCCCGCTCGCCGACCCGGTGCTGATCGTCGCCGTGGCGATGGCCGTCTTCCTGGTGGTGCCGCTCCTCTTCGAGCGCTTCGGCGTCCCCGGGATCATCGGGCTGATCGTGGCGGGGGCGGCGCTGGGCCCGCACGGCTTCGGCATCCTGGAGCGCGACCGCACGATCGTCCTCCTGGGGACGGTGGGGCTCCTCTACCTGATGCTGATGGTGGGGCTCGAGCTCGACCTCCACGACTTCGCCCGCTACCGGACGCGGAGCATCGTCTTCGGGCTCGCTTCGGCGCTCATCCCCGGCGTCGTGGGGACCGCCGCCGCGCTGGCGCTGGGCTACTCCACGGCGTCGGCGCTCCTGGTGGGCTCCGCCTTCGCCTCGCACACCCTCCTGGCGTACCCGATCGCCTCCCGCCTGGGGATCGTCCGAAACCAGGCGGTCACCATCACCCTCGGCGGGACGATCCTCGCCGAGATCCTGGCGCTGGTCCTCCTCGCCATCGTGGTGGAGGCGCGGGGGCGGACGCTCGGCCCGGCCTTCTGGGCCGGCCTCGCGGTCCCGTTCGGGGTGTACGTGGCCGCGGTGCTCTTCATCCTCCCCCGGCTGGGGCGGTGGTTCTTCCGCAACTCGAGCGAGGGGGAGACGGAGTTCGTCTTCGTGCTGACGGCGCTCTTCGCCGTCTCGTACCTGGCCCACTTCGGGCGGGTGGAGCCGCTGATCGGGGCGCTCCTGGCCGGGCTCGCCCTCAACCGGCTGATCCCCGAGCAGAGCGCGCTGATGAACCGCGTCCACTTCGTGGGGAACGCGGTCTTCATCCCCTTCTTCCTCCTCTCGGTGGGGATGGTCGTCGACGTGCGGGCGCTCGACACCCTCCGCGCCTGGACGGTGGCGGTGGCGCTGGCGCTCCTGGTGATCGCGGCGAAGTGGGCGGCGGCGAAGGCGACGGAGAAGGCCTTCGGATGGACGGCGGACGAGGGGTGGGTCGTCTTCGGGCTCTCGGTCCCGCACGCGGCGGGGACGCTGGCGATCGTCCTGGTGGGCTTCGACGCGGGGCTCCTCGACCAGGCGGAGGTCAACGGGGTGGTGGTGATGATCCTGGCGACCTGCCTGGCGGGGCCCTGGGCGGTGCAGCGCTTCGGGCGGCGGGTGGCGCTCCGCGAGGCGGAGCGGCCGTACGACCCCGGCCACGCCCCCCGGCGGGTGCTGGTCCCGCTGGCCAACCCCGCCACCGCCGACGCGCTCCTCGACCTGGCGCTGATCGTCCGGGGGCGCGACTCTCCCGAGCCCCTCCGCGTCCTCATGGTCGTCCCCGGCGAGGGGGCCCCCGAGGCGGAGGTCGCCGAGGCCGAGTCGCTGCTGAGCCACGCCGTCCTCCACGCCGCGGGCGCCGACGTCCCGGTGGTCCCCATGACGCGGGTCGACACCAGCATCGCCGCGGGGATCGCCCGCGCCGCCGGCGACACGCGCACCACCACGCTGGTGATCGGGTGGGACGGGCGCCCCAGCGGGACCCGCGCGGTCTTCGGGAGCGTCCTCGACCACCTCCTGGAGGTCACCCGCGCGCAGGTGCTGGTGGCCCTCCTCCCCCACCCGCCGCGCACCACCCGGCGCGTGGTCGCCGTCGTCCCTCCCGCCCTCGACCGGCACCCGGCCTTCCGGGAGCTCCTGCGGACGGTGAACGCCCTGGCGTCGGGGGCGGGCGCGGCGCTGGTGCTGGCGCCCGTGGGCGGCGACCCCGAGCGGACGGCGGCGCTGCACGCGGCCGCCCGCCCCGCCGTCCCCGCGACGACCGAGGCGGTCCCCGGGTGGGAGGCGCTGGAGGAGCGGCTGCGGGGGCTCTCGCGCGACGACCTGGTGGTCCTCCTGGCGGCCCGGCGGGGGACGGCCGCGTGGTCGCCGCCGTTGGAGC
>DATACF010000884.1:0-1520 GCA_036259235.1 Longimicrobium sp.
GGGGGGCGGGGCGGCGCTGGTGGCGGCGTCGGGCCGCTCGGCCGCCGCCACCAGCGCCGCCCCGCCCCCCGTGCTGGCCCCGAAGAGGCCGACCCGAAGCCCCCGCGTCGACTCGTTCTCCGCCAGCCACGCGATCGCCGCCACCAGCCGCCCCGCCAGGAGGCCGATGTCGAAGCGGAGGTGCCCGGTGCGCGCCTCCGCCGCCTCCTCCTCGGCCGTCAGCAGGTCGATCAGGAGGGTGGCCAGCCCGGCGCGGCGGAGCGCGGCCGCCACGAAGCGGTTGCGCGCGCTGTGGCGGCTGCTCCCGCTCCCGTGGGCGAAGAGCACGACCCCGCGCGCCCCCTCCGGCACCCCCAGCGTCCCCTCCAGCGCCGCCCCGCCCGCCGCGAAGCGCACCGTCGTCTCGTCCGTGCCCTCCATCGCGCCCTCCGCCGGGCTCACCCGCGCGCCCCGGCCTCGCCGTCCGCCGCCGCGCCGGTGCCGGCCGCCAGGAGGGCGCGGACCTCGTCGTCGGTGGTCTGCGAGAAGTCGTGGTACCAGAGGCCGACGGCGTAGAACGGCTCGGGGGTGAGCGCGCACACCACCTCGTCGACCTCGGCGCGCAGCTCCTCGCACGTCTCGGCCGCCGCCACGGGGACGGCCACCACCAGCCGCGCCGGCCGCATCGCCTTCAGCGCCGCCGCCGCCGCCCGCATCGTCGACCCGGTGGCCAGCCCGTCGTCGACCAGGATCACCGTGTGCCCCCGCACCACCGGCTCGGTGCGCCCGCCCCGGTACGCCGCCTCGCGCCGCTCCAGCTCCACCGCCTCGCGCGCCGCCACCCGGTCGATCACCTCCGGCGGGACGCGGAGCTGGTCGACGACGGCGCGGTTGACGACCCGCACGCCCCCCGAGGCGATGGCCCCCATCGCCAGCTCCTCGTGGCCGGGGACGCCGATCTTGCGGACCAGGAAGACGTCGAGCGGCGCCCCCAGCGCGCGCGCCACCTCGTACCCCACCGGGACCCCGCCCCGCGGGAGCGCCAGCACCACGACCTCCGGCCGCCCCGCGTACGCCTCCAGGAGCGCGGCCAGGCGGCGGCCCGCGTCGGCGCGGTCGGCGTAGCGGAGGCGGGCCAGCTCGGGAGAGAAGGGCAGCGTATCCATGGATCGCGCTCGTTCGGGGTGTCCACACCCGCCGGTTGCAAGATCGGCTCCCCCCGCGCGGCACACGCGGCGGGCGCGTGCTCCGCGCCCGCTCCGGCGCGCCCGGGGGGGCGGCGCTAACACTTTGGGATGGCGAATTGACGGTGACAAACAGATGGATTACCTCTTCATCACCCCCTGGGGCCCCGTCCGCGGGCTCCTCCCCCGCGCCTCGCGCCTTCCGGAGCGGGACCCGCGCCGGCGCCCGCCGCGCGTCCCCCGTGGCCATCCCGCGAGCGCTCCCCCTCCCGCACAGGAGGCCCCACCCCCCCCTCGGCAGCAACGGACCCCACCCCGCGCTCCCCGCGCGGGAGCCCTCCTCTCCCGACCTGGAGA
>DATACF010000885.1:0-16288 GCA_036259235.1 Longimicrobium sp.
CGCCCCCCGCGGGGGGGGCGTGTCCATCCCCGTGTCCACCAGCGTGTGCCCCTCGTCGCCCTCGATCACCCACGCCGCCACCTCGTGCGGGGGGAACGGGAGGGGGACCGAGAGACGGTGGACGCCCGGGGCGACCTCGACGGGGGCGGAGGAGGGCACCTAACGGCCGTCGGGGAAGAACTTCTCGCCGCTCTCCGCCCGCTCCACCAGGAGCTTCGCGGGGGCGAAGCGCTTCCCGTACTTCGCCTCCAGCGCCCGCAGCCGCTCCAGCACCCTGTCCGCGCCGGTCTGGTCGACGTACCAGAAGGGGCCGCCGCGGAAGGGCGGGAAGCCGATCCCCAGCACCGCGCCCACGTCGCCGTCGCGGGCCGAGCGGAGGACGCCTTCCTCCAGGGTGCGGAGCGCTTCGTTGACCATCGTCAGCCCCAGCCGCTCCTGGATCTCCTCGCGGGGGACGGTCCTGTGCGCGGGGGCGCCGATCAGGGCGTAGACGGCGTCGTCGGGGCCGGCGCGCTTCCCGTCCTCGCCGTACTTGTAGAACCCCTTCCCGTTCTTCCGCCCCAGCCGCCCGTCGGCCACCATCCGGTCGATCACCGAGCTGGGGGTCATCCGGTCGGCGAAGGCCTCGGCCATGATCTTCCCGGCCTTCTGCGCCACGTCGAGCCCCACCTCGTCGTAGAGGGTGATCGGCCCCACGGGGTACCCCCACAGCGTCATCGCCCGGTCGATGTCCTCCATCCTTAAGCCCTCGTCGAGGAGGAGCGCCGCCTCGGCCATGTAGGGGGTGAGGATGCGGTTGGCGTAGAAGCCGGGGGAGTCGTTGACGATGATCGGCGTCTTCCCGATCTGCTTCCCGTAGGCGTGGGAGGTGGCCGTCACCCACGGGGCCGTTCCCGGGTGGGTGATGATCTCCAGGAGCGGCATCTTGTCGACGGGCGAGAAGAAGTGGAGCCCGATGACGTTCTGCGGCCGCGCCGACGCCTCGGCGAGCTTCGCGATGGGGATCGTCGACGTGTTCGACCCCAGCACCGTCTCCTCGCCGGCCGCCGCCTCGATCTCCGCGATCACCCGGTGCTTGAGGGAGATCTCCTCGAAGACGGCCTCGACCACCACGTCGGCGGTGTGGAAGCCGGTGTACGCGGTCGTCGGCGCCACCCGGTCGGTGATCCTGGTGATCTCGAAGGGCTTCAGCTTCTTCCGCTTCGCCCGCTTGACCAGGGTGTCGCGGGCGGTCTTGAGCCCCCTGGCGGCGGCCTCGGGCTCGACGTCCTTGAGGCGCACCTGGATCCCGCTCTCGGCCGAGACGGCGGCGATCCCCGCGCCCATGAAGCCGGCGCCCACCACCGCGATGTGGCCGACGCCGCGGGGCTTCACGTCTTCGCCCAGCTCCGGGTCGTTCTTGGCCGCAGTGGTGGTGAAGAAGAGGTGGACCAGGCTCCGCGCCTCGGGGGTCACGGCCAGCTCGCCGAAGGCCTTCGCCTCCAGCTCCAGCCCCTCGTCGAGGGTGCGGTCGAGGCCGCGCTCGACGACGTCGAGGAGCTTCAGCGGCGCGGGGTAGAGGCCGTGCGTCTTCCCCATCACCCCCTGGCGCGCCTTGCGGAAGATGAAGCCGCGTAAGCCCGGGAGGTTCTCGGCGAACTTCGGCGACCCCTTCCGGCGCCCGCCCTTCGGTTTGAGCTTCCCCGAGGCCAGGTCGCGGGCCGCGCGCAGCGCCTCGCGCTCCAGCACCGGCGCGGGGACGGTCTCGTCGACGACGCCGGCGCTCCGGGCGCGGCGGCCGTCGAGCTGCTTCCCCGTCAGCATCAGGTCGAGCGCCCCGGCCAGGCCGATCAGGCGGGGGAGGCGCTGGGTGCCGCCGGCGCCGGGGAGGATCCCCAGGTTGACCTCGGGGAGCCCCAGCTTGGTCTTCGGCGAGGTGGTGGCGATCCGGTAGGTGCAGGCGAGCGCCACCTCCAGCCCGCCGCCCAGCGCCGCGCCGTCGATGGCGGCGACGACGGGGATGTGGAGGCGCTCCAGGCGGTTGAGGAGCTCCTGCCCCTCGCGGGAGGCGCGCTCGCCGTCGGCGGGCGTCTCGAAGTCCTTGAACTGCTCGATGTCGGCCCCCGCGATCCACGTCCCCCGCTTCTCGGAGAGGATGACGGCGGCGCGGACGCCCCCCTCGCCGTCTTCCAGGCGGCGGAGGATGTCGGACATCTCCTCGACCAGGGCGGCGGAGATGACGTTGACCGGCTTGCCCGGGTCGTTCAGGCGGATGATCCCGATCCCGTCCTCGACGTCCATGCGGACGGGCGGCGCGGAGACCGCGTCCTCGGCCAGAGTTGCCATCACTCGCTCCTGAAGTCGTTGGGGTCCGGTCTGCATTCTCGGGACTGCGTCGCGATTCCGTGCGCGATCCCTCTTCCTCACGCCGTCAGCCCGCCGTCGACGGCGAGGACCTGGCCGGTGACGTAGCCGGCGGCGGGGGAGAGGAGGAAGACGGCGGCGCCCATCAGCTCGTCGTCGCCGCCCACGCGGGCGAGGGGGACGGCGCGGGCGATGACCTTCTCGGCCTTCTCCAGCACCCCCGCGGTCATCTTCGTGGGGAAGAAGCCGGGGGCGAGGGCGTTGACGCGGATGCCGTGCCGCGCCCACTTCACCGCCAGGTCGCGGGTGAAGGCGACGACCGCGCCCTTGGAGGCGCTGTAGCCGACGGCGTCGAGCATCTCGGGGGGCGCGCCCTGGAGGCCGGAGACGGAGGCCACGTTCAGGATGGCCCCCGGCGCCCCGCGCTCGATCAGCCGCCGCCCCACCTCGCGCGAGCAGAGAAAGGTGCCGGTGACGTTGACCTCCATCACCTTTTGCCACGCCTCCAGCGGCATCTCGGCGGCGGGGGCGCCCCACGAGGTGCCGGAGTTGTTGACCAGGAGGTCCACCGGCCCCAGCTCGGCCTCGATCCGCCCGACCGCCGCGACGACGTCGGCCTCCGACGCCACGTCCAGCGCCAGCGCCAGCGCCCGCGCGCCGCCCTCGCGGAGGCGCGCGGCGACCTCCTCGCACGCCTCCACCTTCCGCGACGCCACGGCCACCGCCGCGCCCGCCTGCGCCAGCCCGGCGGCGATCTGCTCGCCCAGCCCGCGCCCGCCGCCGGTGACCAGCGCCACGCGCCCGGTGAGGTCGAAAAGCTGCTGAAGGGTCCGCATTCCGCTCCGCTTTCGGTGAGGGCCGCGACCAAGCCCGACGACCAGCCTCTTTCCGGGACGGGAGAGGCTAATCTAGCGAGCGGCAAACGTCGCGCAAATGCTGGAAAATGCTGAGCGCGGCTCACCGTTTCGTGAGCCGCGCTCATCCTCTCCCGTCCGCCTTACTGGAAGCGCTCCACGACCTCGGCCCGCCGGTCCCGCCCCACCCGCACCCGGCCGCCTCCGCCTCGCCGGGGCTCCGCGGGGACGACGGTGACGATCCACCCCTCGTCGTCGTCCTGCACGCCTTCTTCCACGCGGAGCGCGGCCGTGTCGCCCGTGGCCTCGCGCATGGCCCGGAGCGCGGCGCTCACGGCTTCTCTCGGAAGCGCGCTCCCCCGCATGGGCGCGCCCCGGCCGCGGGTCACCAGGAGGTCGTCCGCGGTCCTCGCGACCCCGTCCGCGCCGGCGGAGCGCAGCTCGTACTCCACGCCGCTCCGCGCGTAGGCGATCGCCCGCCCCCACGCGTCGTGCGAGAGGTCGCGCTCCGCCGCTTCAGGGGGCGGAACGAAGTCCTCCAGCGAGGCGGGGAGCGCCCCGCGCTCGGCCACGTGGGCGCGGACCAGGTTCCGGAGCATGTCCAGCCGCACGTACGTCCGGTCGCGCGGATCCGGCCAGATCGCCTCCTCCGTGTCGACGATGGGGCCGGGGGGCGCCTTCGTCCGGACCGTGTCCCGCTCGACGGTCGTCACCGCGACAGCCGGCGGAGAGCGCGGCCCCGGCGGCCATCGCGAGCGGGAGCCACGGCCGGCGGAAGATCCGCGCGAGCAGGCCGCCGCGGGGAGCGGGCTCCGGCACCGCATCGGCCCGCGCGTCGCGGGGGGTGTCCCACTGCCGCTGGACGGCGCGCGCGAAGAGGTCGATGGCGTCCTGGAGGGTGACCACCCGGTCCCATTCCTCCTGCGCCGTCTTCACGCCCAGCATCCGCTCCACGTCCGGGACGAAGCAGAAGCTCGCGTCGTCGCCGCCGATGAGCTTCAGCAGGGGGACGCTCCGGTCGCGGTAGCTGTCCGGCGGAACGGCGAGGTCGTCCAGGCTGGCGAAGACCGCCCCCTCGACATCGCGGTGCAGCGGATCGTCTGGTCGCACGTCCATGAGCCCCGCGCGCCGCTACTGGAAGCGCGACTGGATCTCGGCGCGCCCGTCGGGCTGCACCTGCACCCAGGCGCCGCTCCGGTCGTCCGCCCGCTGGACGATGACGAGCCACCCCTCGCGCTGGGGCGCGAACGTCGAGACGCGGAGGGTGGCCGTGTCCCCCGCCTCCGCCTGGAAGGCCCGGATGGCCGCGCTCACGGCGAAGGTGCTGTCGCGCACCCGCGCGGGCCGGCCCGCCTCGGTGGCGATGAGCCCCTTGCCCGCGTGGCGGCTCCATGCCTCAACCGTGCCGTCGTCGCGGAAGATGAAGCTGTAAGTGTAGGGGATCCAGTCCTGGGCGTAGCTGTGGACCTGCTGCGAAAGGAGGGTGACGCGCGTCAGCCACCGCCCGCCCTCCAGCCGCCGCGCGAAGTCGCCCAGGCGGCGCTCCGGGCGCACCGCGTCCCACCGCCGGACCACATCCGCGCCCTCTCGTCCGGGCGCCGCGGCGAAGACCACCCGGTCGCCGCCGTGCCGGTCCGCCAGCACGGCGATCTCCCTCGCGCGCCGGAGGACGGCGGCCGAGTCGCCGAGCCGCTCCCGCGCCTGGAGCGCGGAGAAGCGCTCCAGCTCGGGCACCTCGAAGCCCCCCAGCCGGAGGTACTCGCCTCCCGCCTCGGCGACCACGTACGTCGGCCCGTGGTCGACCGGGCTCAGCGCCCGCCAGAGACGGACCCCCCGCCGGGCGGGAACCGCCTCAACCCGGACGCGGGCGGGCGTGAACACAATGCCATCGTCGGCCCACGCCGCACCCCGGCTCGTCAACTCGTCCGCGACCAGGGCCTGGACGCTCGATCCGGAACGCTCGTCCGCTGGAGGCGCGCCACGTCCCTGATCGAGCGACCCGCAAGCCGCGAGGAGGAGGAGCGCCGGGACCCAGGGCCCGCGGAAAATGCGCGCTAGCCAACTCTTCTCCGGCTCGGGCTCAGACCGGATCTCCCCCCGCCGTTCGACAGCGCGCGCGAAGACGTCGATCGCGTCCTGGAGCGTGAGAACATGGTCCCACTCCTCCAGCGGCGTCTTCACACCCAGAGCCTTTTCCACGAACGGAACGAAATAGAAGCTGCCGTCGTCCCCGGACATGAGGTCCAGGATCGGGGTGGACGTACCGGCGACCTCGTCGCGGGGAACGCCCACGTCTTCGAGGCCGGCGAAGACCGCCCGCTCGACTTCGTCCGGCGTAGTGGCGCTTCGTTCCACGGCCATGATCCCTTCCGGTGGAGGTGCGCGACGCTATTCGGCCGGGTCCTTCCGGACGTACGCGAGCCCGCGGTCCTCGTCCACGTTGATCCGCACGGTCCCGCCGGCGGACCGCTCGGCGTACGTGGACCAGTATCCCCGCCGCAGCGGGACGCCGGGGAACGATTGGGCGCGCCACCGCGGGGCGAAAGTCGGAGAAGACGATCCGCGGCTCGCCCGAGGACCGCTCGATCTCCCTCGAGCCACTGTCGACCACGGCGGCCTCCCCCGGGAGGGCGTACGAGCGCACGTAGCGCCCGTCCGCCCGCACGGTGAGCTCGTCGCGGGCCGCGCCACCGTCCATGACGTACGTACCCGTCACCTCTTCGGCGCGCTCCAGCGGCTCGGCGCACCCGGCGAGGAAGGCAGCGGCGAGGGCGAGCGGGAGCGGACGGGCGGCGCTCGTCCATCGCCTCTTCAGGTCCATCGCATTCCCGCCGCTACCGGATGCGCGTCTGGATCTCGGCGCGGCCGTCGGGCTGCACGCGCAGCCACGCGCCTCGGGGGCCGTCCGCCCGCTGTACGATGACGAGCCACCCTTCGTGCTGGGGCGCGACCATCGTGACGCGGAGGGCGGCCGTATCCCCTGCCTCCGCCCGGAAGGCCCGGATGGCGGCGCGCGCGGCGAAGGTGCTGTCGCGCACCCACGCGGGCCGGCGGGCCTCGGTGGCCATGAGCCCCTCGCCCGCGCGGCGGCTCCACGCTTCCACGGTACCGTCCTGGCGGAACAGGAAGCTGTAGGTGTAGGGGACCCAGTCCTGCTCGTAGCTCCGGACCTGCTGCGAAAGAAGGGTGAGGCGGGTCAGCCACCGTCCCCCCTCCAGCCGGCGGGCGAAATCACCGGGCCAGCTCGCTCGCCGGACGTTCTCCCACCGCCGCACCACGGCCGCGCCGCTAGGGCCGGGGTCCGCGGCGAAAACGACTCGCTCGCCCCCGTGCGCGTCGGCGAGCGCGGCGAGGTCGCGCGAGCGCCGGACCACGTCGGCCGAATCACCGAGCGGCTCCCTCGCCTGCAGCGCGGAGAGGCGCTCCAGCTCGGGGGCGTCGAAGCCCCCCAGCCGGACGAGCTCGCCGCGCGCCTCGCCCACCACATACGCCGTCCAGTGGTCGAGCGGGCCGGCAGCGCGCCACAGCCGCACGCCATCGCTGGGCGGGAGCGCCTCCAGCGTCACCCGCGGGGGCGGGATCACGCCGTACGTCTCTCGCCATGCCGCCTGCCCGGTCGTCATCTCATTCGCCACCAGGGCCTGGACGCTCGATCCGGAACGCTCGTCCGCTGGAGGCGCGCCACGCCCGTGATCGGGCGATCCGCAGGCCAGAACAAGCAGGAGCAGCGGCATCCACGGGCAGCGGAAGAGGCGCGCGAGCCACCCCTCCTGCGCGTCCGGCGGCGCCTCCGGCCCTTCGTCCGGGCGGGCCTCGCCTCGCTGCTTTACGGCGCGCACATAGAGATCAATCGCGTCCTGAAGCGTGTAGGCATTGTCCCACTCCTTCTGCGGAGTCACCACACCCAGGGCTTTGTCGATGTCCGGGATAAAGATGAAACTAGCCTCGTCGCCGGAGATGAGCTCCAGGAGCCGAACGCTGGGGTCACGGTACTTGTGCGGGGGAACGGACAGATCCTCCAGACTGGCGAAGACCGCTTTTACGACTTCGTCGTAAACAGCCTGATCGTCCATTGGCGTTTCCATCGATCAGATCGTCGACTCAGGAATCGGCCATGCACATGCCGATCGAAGTCACGTCGTACGCAAGCAGTCCCGCGCCGATCAACAGGTTCGCCCGCCCGAGCACGCCGAACAGACGGGCCGAGCCCAAGTATCGACCTCCGGCCTTCACGCCGCGGAAGTGCTTGATCCCGATGTAGCTGATCAGATTCGTGTGGGTGCTGGCGCCCGGAAGGACGCGCAAGCCATGTGCCTGCTTATCGATGGGCATTGCCCCCAACCAGCTCACACCCCGGATCGAGAGGTCGCCCAGCCCATAGTGGTCCGATGTGCAATCGACGAGCTCGCGGGCGAGCGCCCGGGCACCGTCCAGCACTTGCTCGACGCGCTCCCGACGGGGGTCCAGAGCGTCGTCCGGACGGTGCCGCGGATCGTCCACCAGGGGCGGCTCGTCGGCGGTCCCACCGCTCGCCCACTCGCCACGGGGGTTGTACCCCGCGCACCCTGGAGGCGGCGGCCCCCAGTAGATGGGGCCGTTGCCGATCGAGGCGCCAGTCCGCCGGCAGGTCGCCAGACCCGTGGGATCGGCGAGGTCCACGGGATCGTTGTCGGCGAACGCGTACGGGTTGATCCCGCCCTCCAGCCCGCTCGGGTCCTCGCTCACGAAGCGGCCGATCTGCGGGTCGTACCACCGCTCGCGCACGTAATACAGCCCCGTCTGCACGTCGAACTCGCGCCCCTTGAAGCGGAGCCGCCCCGGCGTGCCGGTCGTCAGCTCCGCCGCGCCCCACGGCGTGTAGCGGAGGCGCGCCTCCAGCGTCCCCGGGCCGGAGATCCGCCCGGAGACGTTCCCCTTGCCGTCGAGGACGTAGTACGTCGTCCGCCCCCCCGAGCGCGCCGCCAGCGGCTGGTCGACGCCGGGGAAGTGGGTGTACTCGACGATCCCCGTGGTGTCGGCCGGGAATTCGGCGAGGAGGTCGTCGCGGTCGTAGACGAAGCGGGTGGCGTCCTGGCGGATGCGGCGCCCCCACCCGTCGTAGCCGTAGCGCGTGGTCACCGCGCCGGTGCGCACGCTGTCGAGCTGGCCCAGCGCGCTCCAGAAGAGGCGCTGGTCGATGACGCCGGACTTGAACTTCCGGGTCAGGTTGCCGTCCGCGTCGTACTCCAGCGTGTAGCCGTCGACGCTCGTCAGCCGGTTGCTCCCCGGGGTGTAGACGGCCCCCCGGTCGGTGCGGTTCCCCGCGCGGTCGTAGGTGTAGGCGACGCTCTGCTGGAGGACGACCTCGCCGGGGACGTCGGTGCAGCGCTCGCCGAAGTCGGGGTCCCAGGTGCAGCTCGGCGCGCTCTCGCGCCGGTAGTCGGCGGACTGCGTCAGCCGCCCCAGCGGGTCGTAGGTGTACCGCCGGTAGTTGACCTGCGCGGTGTCGCTCTCCTGCGCCATCGCGCCGTGCGAGTCGTAGCTGTAGAAGCGCCCGAGCGCGGTGTTCAGGTTGGGGTTGGCGAACTCCATCCCCCCCAGCCGGTGGTTCGACGGGTACCGCAGCGTGAGGACGTCGCCGGTGGGGAAGCGGATCTGCGTCGGCTGGCCGTCGGCGTTGTACGAGAGCCCGGTCAGCTGCCCCGAGAAGTCGCGGACGCCCGAGAGCCGCCCGGTGGCGCGGTCGTACTCGTAGACGACTCCCCCGCGCACCCGGCCGCCCACGGTGAGCGCCAGGCTGCCCACGACGCCGAGCGCCGCGTCGCGGGTGTACGAGACGACGTAGCGCGTGCCGCCGCGGACGCTGATCGCCTCGCGGACAGCGCCCGTGGAGAGGCCGTCGAAGCGGATCGTGTCGGTCCCCTCGGCGTTGGTGGCGGCCACCCACATCCCCGCCGGGTCGTAGCCGTAGGTCGTCGTCTTCCCGTCGGCCGTCACCGAGCGCAGGGCGCCCAGGGCGTCGTAGGCGTAGGTCACCGTCTGCCCGCGCCGGTTGGTGCGGGTGCGGACCGAGCCGTCGCGGTTGTAGGTGAAGCGCGCCCCGCCGCCCCCGGGCGTCGCGAGCGAGTCGGCCCACCCCAGCGCGTTCGGCCAGTAGCGGAAGGTCTTCGCCTCCGGGTCGGTGACCGTGGTGGCGAAGAGGGCGTCGTAGGCGAAGCCGACGGCGGCGCCCGGCGCGGCGCCGCGTACGACGCGGTTGAGGGCGTCGTACGCCAGCGTGTCCACGCGCTCCAGCGGGCCGCGCACCAGCACCGTCCGCCCGTGCGCGTCGTGCGCGTACGCCGTGCGGCCGCGGCTGGCCACCACCGAGTCGGTGTTCATCCACCCGCTCGACCCGTAGTGGTAGCGGGTGGAGTGCCCGGCGGGGTCGAGGACCGAGGTGACGCGCCCCCGCGCGTCGTGCTCGTAGCGGGTGACGGCGCGCCCCGTCCCGGTCCCCACCGCAATGCTGTCGAGCTGCCCGCGCGCGCCGTACCAGTAGCGCGTCTCGGGGCGGCTCCCGTGGACGCGGGTCGGGAGCCCGAAGGCGCCGTACTCCACGTACGACACCGGGTCGTTGGGCCCCGGCGCCCCCGCGCACTCGCAGACGGCGGTGAGGTCGGCGTCGGTGTAGGTGTAGCTCGTCACCATCCCGCTGGCGGGGAGGACGCGGGTGACGCGCGAGAGGGAGTCGCGCTCGACCACCGTCACCTGCCCCAGGGGGTCCTGCATCCACACCGTCCCGCCGAAGCGGTCGAAGGAGACGAGCGTCGAGTCGCCGCGGGGCGAGAACGACGCCGCCCGGAGACGCGCCGGGTCGACGCGCGGCGCCGGGATGGCGAAGCTCCCCGTCCCCGCCGGGGCCAGGGAGGCGGCCTCGGCCGAGCGGAAGCGGGTCGCCGGGCGGAGGGTCGTCCCCTCGGCGGCCACGCGCGGTATGCTGTCGGCCGCCACCGTCCCGGCGCCGTCGTAGACGAAGGTCCAGACGCCCCCCCGCCGGTCGGTGCGGCCGGCGAGGCGGTGCTGGGCGTCGTAGGTGGCGCGGAGGGCGTCGCCGCTCTCGGGGTCGACGATCCGCGCCAGGTCGCCCGCGGCGTCGACGGTGAAGCGCGAGACGCGCCCGCCGGGGTCGCGGATGGCCGAGAGCTTCCCGACGGCGTCGTACTCGAGGGTGAGCGCCTTCCCCGCCGGGTCGGTGATCGTCGTCAGCCGCCCGGAGAGGTGGGTGAAGGTGGTCTGGTTCCCGAAGCGGTCGCGGACGTAGAGGGGAAGCCCCGTGTCGTCGAACGCCACCGTGGTGCTGTCGCGGAAGCGGCGGTACCAGCGGCCGCCTTCCAGCGTCAGCTTCGAGAAGTCGCCCGCCGGCGCGCGCCACCCGCCGGCGACGCGGGCGAAGTACGCCGCCGCCTCGCCCTCGGCGAGGACGATGGAGCTGTCGGTCTGGAGGTGGAGGCGGGGGAGGCCGGCGAGCGCCCACCCGGCGCCGAAGGGGCCGGAGCGGCGGTTGACGACCAGGACGCGGACCGGGAGGGTCGTCTCGTCGAAAGTCCCGTCGGCCCAGTGGCTCCGCACCGCCGCGGTGTAGCGGTGGACGCCGGTGGCCATCCCCGCGGCGTCGACCTGCACGGTGAGGCGGTTGGTCCCCGGCTCCGCGGCGTAGAAGAGCTCCGTCTTGCCTCCGACCAGCGGCACCGGCACGCCGCCGGGGGCGAAGAGCTGCACCGACATCTTGAACGGCGGCGACGCGGCGTGGCTCGTCGCGTCGAGGCGCACGGTGGCGCGGGGGGCGGCGGTGGCGCTGGAGTAGCGCAGCGTCGCCGAGCGCGCGGCGTCGAGGCTCACGTATGCCGGCGTGGCGTACGCCGCCCGGGCGTCGAAGGGCGACGCCAGCGCGTAGTCCTCGGTCTGCGCCAGCGTCACCACCGGCCTGGCGCGGGTGGCGGTGGCGGCGTAGGTGGCGGTGGCCGTCCCGGTGTTCCCGTCGGCGTCGCGGATCGTCGCCGTGAAGGTGTTGGTGGCCGCGGTGAGGGTGACGGTGCCGCGCAGGGTCCCCGCGGCGCCGCACCCGTCGGAGGCCGGGTAGCTCTCGAAGGTGAAGCCCTGGACGAGCGCCCCGTTCAGGCGCACCTCGAGGGAGGCGGCGTTGAGCGAGCGGTCGTCGCACCAGTGGACCTGCACGCTCACCTGCGGGGCCCCCGAGGGGTTGCTCGCGGGCGAGACGGTGGCGGCGGGGACGGTGCGGTCGGTGTAGGTGTACGTCACCGTCCGGGTGGCGCAGTTGACGACCTGGTCGCAGATGGTGGCGACGAGCTGGTTGGTCCCGGGGACGAGCCGGAGGGTGTCGCGCGAGCGGGCGTCGGTGGCCGACCCCGCGTAGGTGAAGGCGCCGGTGACGTCCTGGCCGTTGAGGGTGATGCTCCGCGAGTACGGGTCGAGCCCGCCGTCGTCTCTCCAGGCGATCTCGACGGCCGTCCGGGCGTCGGTGCGGGGCCCCTCGGCCGGGGTGACGGTGATGGTGGGCGCCGTGAGGTCCGGGCCGCACGTCCCCCCGGGGAGGACCCGCGCCCCCGTCTCGCCCCCGGCGCCGGAGACGGCGACGGTGCCGCCCCCGCCGTCGGCGCACGTCTGCGCGGCCGCCGGGGCGGAGAGTGCGGCCGCCGCCAGCGCCAGCGCGCACGCCCACCCCCGCGCGGGGTGGCGGCGGCGGAGTGGCCCGGAAGGGGTGTCGAGGAAGACGCGGAGTGCGGCGGAAACGGGCGAGAACGTCATGGCGGGCGGGGCGTTCGGGGGGACGATGAGGGACGGGGAGCAGGGACCGCGGAGCGCGCGACGGGCGGCGGCCGGGGAGGCGCCATCCACCGGCACGAGCCGGACCGGCCAATCCGCATTCGATTCCTGAACGCGCGAAGGCCGCCCCGTCTGACCGGCGAGAGGTCCGTCCGCGGGGCGTTGAAGATATCCTCCCGCGCTTGCCCGATCCACCCCTCCGCCCCGATCTTCCGCCAGACCCGCCGCACTTCCGCACTCACGCACTCCCGCACTCACCGTGACCGATCCCCGCTCCACCCCCGAGATCGAGGCGCTGGTCGAGCGCGCCCGCGCCTTCGTCGACGAAACGCTGATCCCCGCCGAGCGCGAGGTGCTGCGCACGGGCGAGGTGCCCCCGGAGACATTGCGCGCGCTCAAGGAGGGCGGCTTCTACGCCATCACCCTCCCCGAGGCGTACGGCGGCCTGGGCCTCCACACCTACGCCCAGGTGCGGGTGCACGAGGAGCTCGCCCGCGCGCACCACGGCTTCCTCCACGGGCTGGTGCTCTCGAACGGGATCGGCGCCTCCACGCTCCTCACCGCCGGCTCCGACGCCCTCAAGGAGCGCTACCTCCCGGCGATCGGCCGGGGCGAGGTGCTCACCGCCTTCGCGCTCACCGAGCCCGAGGCGGGGAGCGACGCGGGGCGGATCCGGACGCGGGCGGTGCGCGACGGGGACGGGTGGGTGATCGACGGGGTGAAGCACTACATCACCAACGGCGTGGCGGCCGACCTGGTCACCGTGCTGGCGGTGACCGACCCCGAGAAGGTGGCGCGCGGCGGGGTGACGGCGTTCCTGGTGGACCGCCGCGAGCACCCGGGGGTGGAGGTGGAGGCGGTGCAGACGACGATGGGGACGCCGCCGTACGTCCAGGCGCGGCTCCGCTTCAGCGAGGTCCGCGTCCCGGCGGCGAACGTCCTGGGGGCGGAGGGGGAGGGGTTCCGGATGGCGATGGCGGCGCTCGACCACGGGCGGATCGCGGTGGCGGCGGGGGCGCTGGGGCCGATGGCACGGCTGATCGGCCTGATGGTGGAGCGGGCGAAGGCGCGCGAGCAGTTCGGCGGCCCCATCGCCCAGTTCCAGGCCGTGCAGTGGATGATCGCCGACAGCGAGACCGACCTCTACGCCGCCCGGCAGATGACGTACGACGCGGCGTGGCGGATGGACCAGGGCGAGCGCGTCACCCGCGAGGCGTCGATGGCCAAGCTCTTCGCCACCGAGGCCGTGGGGCGCGTGGCCGACCGGGCGGTGCAGCTCTTCGGCGGCCAGGGGGTGATGGAGGAGGGCCCCGTGCAGCACATCTACCGCGACGTGCGGGTGATGCGGATCTACGAGGGGACCTCCGAGGTGCAGCGGCTGGTGATCGCCCGCGAGGCGCTGAAGGGGGCGCGGTGAGGGTCGCCGTCGCGCAGATGCCGATGGCGTGGACGCTGGAGGAGAACACGCGCGCCATCGTCGAGCACCTGTCGCGGGCGAAGGCGCTGGGGGCGGAGGTCGCGCTCTTCCCCGAGTGCGCGACGACGGGCTTCCACCGCCGGGTCCCCGGCGAGACCTCCCCCGGCGCGATCCGGGGCGCGATCGAGCGCGTCCGGGAGGCGTGCCGCGCGCTGGCGCTCCCGGCCGTCGTCGGTACGCCGTTCTTTCCGGAGGCCGGCGAGTCGCCGCGCTGGAACGCGGCCGTCGCCATCGGCGCGGACGGCGAGGTGCGGGCCGTCTGCCCCAAGGTGGGGCTGACGGCGAGCGAGCACGCGTACTTCGACGCGGGGGCCGAACGGCCGACCTTCACGCTCGGCGCCGTCCTGTGCGGCGTGCTCCTCTGCCGGGAGGTGCGGGACGCGGAGGAGGCGCGACACGAACTGCGCGGATCGCGGGTCGTGTTCTGGCCCGGCGCCATCGCGTGGGACAACCCGGCCTCGCACCCGGAGAACGTCGTCACGCGGGAAATCGCCCAGGCGTGCGCGCGCACCCTCGGCGCGTACCTGGTGCAGTGCAACTGGGCGACCTCGCTGAACGACCCGGAGACGCGCGGGCTGGGCGGGAGCCTGGTGGTCTCCCCCGCCGGGGAGGTCGTCCACGCCTGCCCCGCCGACGCGCCGGGGATCACCCTCGTCGCGCTGGCCCTCGCGGACGTGGAAGGGATGGAGACAAGCGCCGCGTAGCCCCACCGCGGAGTGCGGGGGATCCGGACCCACAAGAAAACGTCTGAGATGCAGTGGTAGAAGTCGCAGGGAGGCGTTACATCAGCAGCTATATCGTTTCAAAAACATTAACGATTGCCATAGATGCTGACACGGAAATCAATCCCCTTATTGCTGGATCGCATCCATGATCATTCCGGCACGGACATGCTCGTTGGCAGTTCTGGCTTTCTCCAACAACGCGTTACGCTCAACTTGCACCGCCTGAAACCACCGAAACTCCTCAGATGCAACAACGAGTTCCTTCTCTTGTTCAGTGACATGCATTCCCGCGTCGTGTAGCAAAGCCGAAAGTACAAGGATAGCCAGTTCCACACCGTTCAGCGTTCGCAATGTATCTTGAGGGATGAACTTCCCCATCAGGTACACTAAATTGCGGCTATGACCAATATTGTGTTCAGTATACTGTTTAAACGTTAGAGGAATCCGATCTAACAATGGTCCAATCCGATCAGCTACATCCAACACCATCCCCACAAGCTGCTCAACCTCTGACGTCGAAACGTCGTCACGCCCCGCGCTGCCTCGCAGGTGATCCAACAGTGCAAGCTTCGCAATCCGATCGGCGTATGCACCCATAAGTTCTGTTGTGAGTCGCAGGCGGTAAGAGGCTGAAATCAGATGATTCAGAGTGGGGGTTGATACTCCCGTTCGCAAGCGGGTAAAGCGGGATCGATGCAACCTCAGCGTCCCGCTACCGGCTCGCCTGCGGGAGCGGCGCGTCGGCGCAGCCGTGGCGGCGGACGAGGCGCACGGGGCTCCCGGTGCCCTCGTGGCGGACGAGGGCGCGGGTGCGCTCCTCGATCCAGTAGGTGCCGGGGCTGGGGCCGCCGGCGACCGCGATCCGCCAGGCGAGGCAGCTTCCGCCGTCCATCGTCCGCACGCGCTCGGCGCCGAGCACCTGGACGCTGGCCGAGGCGGCGGCGGCGCGGTCGACGTGGTAGACGGGGAGGCGGGCGGCGTACCCCTCGCGGAGCGGGAGGGCGCCCAGGAGGATGTCCATCGTCCCGCCGTCGAAGAGGAGCGACGGGAGCGCCACGTCCACCGCCTTCCGCACCCCGCGCGTGACCTCCTCGCCCCGGACGCGGACGCCCTCGAAGCGGATGGAGCGCGCCTTCTGGCCGACGCGCGAGGCGTAGGCGAGAGGGGCCAGCGAGGCGCGGAGCACGGTGAACGAGTCGACGCCGGCGACGGTGCCCGCGGTGTCGCTCAGCGTCTCGACGCGGAGCACGGCATCGCGGCCGGCGTCCTGGACGAGGACCGTCTGGAGGACGAGCGAGCCGACGGGGTACGGCTGGACGCGGTCGACGACGACGGCCAGCGAGTCGACGCGGTCGGCCAGGTGGGCGGTGCGGACGTCGGGGCTCCCCACCGGGACGAGCGCCGTCTGCGCGGCGAGCGGGGCGGCGGCGAGCGCCAGGAGGACGGCGGCGTGGCGTGCGGCGCGGATCAAGGTCGAGCGTCTCCGGGTGTCGGGATCTGGGGTCGGATAGCGGGACGGCGGACGGCTCACATCCCCGCCGGTAGGCGCGCGGGGCCGAGCTCGTGCGCGGGGGCGAAGACCGGCGCGAGCGCCGACGAGTCCGCGGGCGGCACGCGGCGCACGGGGGAGGCGCCGGGCTCGCCGAGGACCTTGCGGGCGTAGCCGTTGGCCGGGTCGCCCCCCGCGCGGCGGATGCGGGCGACGGTGCCGATCCCGCGGTTGTAGGCGTGGAGCGCGTCCTCGACGTCGCCGTCGTAGTGCTCCAGGAGCCAGCCGAAGTAGCGGAAGCCCAGCCGGAGGTTGGTGTCGCGCTCGAAGATCTCCTCGCGGGTGATCCCCGGGCGGAGCTCGGCGGCGGTCGCGGGCATCAGCTGGGTGAGGCCGAGGGCGCCCACGGAGCTCACGGCGCGCTCGTGGAAGCCGCTCTCGACGCGCACCAGCCGGAAGGCGAGGTCGGTGTCGACCCGCTCGGCGCGCGCCGCCCGCTCGATGGCGTCGGCCATCTCGCGGTCGATCCCGTACTTCCGCGCGTACCGGGCCAGCTCCCGCTCGCGCGCCTCGGCCGCGCGCGTGGCGGCCACCG
>DATACF010000886.1:0-1863 GCA_036259235.1 Longimicrobium sp.
GCGCCCCGTTCAGCACCAGGTTCAGCACCGCCCGGTGGAGGAGGTCCTCGTCGCCGTGCACCGCCGCCTCCGCGGCCTCGGGAGAGACCAGGAGGCGGACCTCGCGCCCCTCGGCGTCCGGGTGGGCGCGGACCAGGTCGACCGCGTGGCGCACCAGCCGCGCCGTCTCCAGCGGCCCCGCCGCCCGCAGCCGCACGCGGGCGAAGTCGAGGAACTCACTGAGGAGGCGGCTCAGCCGGTCGGACTCGCGGACCACCAGCCCCTGGAGGACGGCCTTGTCCTCGGCGTCGACCCCCTCGGCGGTGAGCTGCTCGGCGGCGCTCCGGATGGAGGCCAGCGGGTTCTTGATCTCGTGCGCCAGCGACGCCGAGAGCTCGGCCACCGCCTCCAGCCGCTCGGTGCGGCGGCGGAGGGCGTCGAGGCGCTTCCGCTCGGTGATGTCCTGAAAGATCGCCGTCACCGAGGGGGGCTCGCCGGGCTGCCGCTCCAGGAGGGTGGTCGAGACGCCGAGGACCATCCCTCCTTCCGTCTCCCCCGTCTCCCACCGCCGCACCCCCTCGCGCCGCTCGGCCGAGGCGCGGATGACGCCGCCGAGGCCGGGGGCGATGCGGTCGAGGGCGTCGACGACGGGCTTCCCCAGCCACTCGTGCGCGGGCATCCGCAGGAGCTCGGCGGCGGCGGGGTTGAGGTACGCCAGCCGCCCCCGCTCGTCGACGGTGAGGATCCCGGTGGCGATCCCGGCCAGGATGTCGTCGGTGTCGAGGCGGAGCCGCCGGAGCTCCGTCTCCACCTGCCCCAGCTCGGCCCCCGCCTGCCGGAGGCGGTCGCCCAGGTAGCCGGTCACCAGCGCCACGGTGGTGAAGAGCATCCCCTGGAGGAGGACCCCCGCGTCGAGGGCGTGGGCGCTCCACACCACGTCGGCCGCGTAGAGGAGGCTCACCAGGACCCCGATCAGCACCCCGCCCACGATGGGGAGGAGGACCGCCGCGGCCACGATCACCAGGACGAAGAGCGGGGCGAAGGAGCTCGCCCGCCCGCCCGTGAGGTGGACGGCCGCCGCCACCAGGAAGACGTCGAAGAGCACCTGCCCGTAGAGCGCCACCCGTCCCGGGCGCCTCCCCGAGAGGTGCGTGTACCACACCGAGAGCGCGGTGAAGCCCGCTGCCGCGAAGAGGATCAGCGTGGCCGCGAGCGTCGTCTGCGGCGGCGCGTCGACCCACACCCACGCGGCGGCCACGAAGATGGCGGCCGCCAGCGCCAGCCGCCCCACGTACACCCAGCCGAGGATGCGGCGGGGCTCGGGGAGGGTGCCGCCGTCCAGGCGCCGCCTCACCTGCAAGGCGTCTCGCGGGTGGTCGGGGTCATCGTGCTCGTCGCTCCCGGGAACGGATGGTCGTGGCGCATCTCGTTGAGTTCTTGGCGCCTAACCATCGAGCGGACGCGGCGGGCTGTCAAGGCGGCGTACCGCGGGAGTCGCCGTTTCGACTGGCTTTTCGGGAACGGCAACTGCGAACGACGTCTCTGGGCATGTCCCCGCTGCGCGGGGCCGGGCTGCGGGCGCCGTAGGAAACGATACCACCGTTTCCAACGGCGCGGAGCCCCTGGCGGACTCCATGCGCTCCGCCCCATCTCCTCCGATCGCGATCCCCTTCGCATCCCCCTCCGCCAGGGTCTCCGCCCTTCGGGCCCGCATCCCTCATGCAACGGCGCAGGCGACGTCGATCCCATCGCAATCGGCGATCATCCGTCGCATTCCTCCGCCTCCGCGCCCCCCACCCGTCGCGCACACCAACCCAACGCACTAACGCACTCACGCACTCACGCTCTCCCGAGCGCGATCTCCTCCCCCTCCGCCGCGACCCC
>DATACF010000887.1:0-5918 GCA_036259235.1 Longimicrobium sp.
CACTCACGCACTTGTCCCCCGTCCCCGCCCAAACATCTGACGTCCGCACTTTCGCGCACCCGCCGCACCCCCTATCTTCTCACGGTTTATCGCCCGTCCGGCCAAGGCCCGCCCGAAAGAGGAGACATGGCGCTCGACCCGGCTGTGGAGCAGATGATCGCGCGCGCCAAGGAGAGCTTCGCGCGCAACGCGTACGTCGCCGCGCTGGAGGACCTCCAGGCCGTCGCCGAGCGGCACCCCGGCTTCGCCGACGTGCAGAACCTCATCGGGCTCTGCCTCTCGCTCGTGGGGCGCCCCGAGGAGGCGCTCGCCGCCTTCGAGCGCGCCACGGCGGTCAACCCCACGTACGTGGAGGCGCACCTCAACCGCGCCATCACGCTCAACGACCTGGGGCGGATGGACGAGGCGCGCGAGTCCTTCGCCCGCGCCGCCGAGGCCGACACCGAGAAGGCCGGCGACTCGCGCTACCCCTCGGCCGCCGCCGCCCGCCTCGCCAACATGCACCTCCAGCTCGGCGACACCTACGCCGAGGCGGGGGGGCTGGAGGAGGCGCTGGAGGAGTACCGCAAGGCGTCGGCGCTCCGGCCGAAGTTCCTCGACATCCGCAACAAGCTGGGCCGCGCCCTCCTCGACCTGGGGCGCACGGACGAGGCGGCGACGGAGCTGCGCGCCATCCTCGACGTCAACCCGGCCTTCCTGGCCGCCCGCGCCAACCTGGGCCTCGCCCTCTACCGCGCGGGCGACCTCGACGCCGCCGACGCCGAGTGGCGCCGCTGCCAGGCCCAGCAGCCCGAGAACGCCCAGGGCGCCGGCTACCTGGGCATGCTCGAGCGCCAGCGCGCGACCGGCTGAGGGCGGCCGGCGCGAAAAGCTGCGGTTCCGGCGCACCGGGACCCGCGCCTCCCGCCCCGGCGGCGGGAAAGCGGCCGAAACGACAGCCGGCGGGGGGCGCGCGCCTTGCGTTCGCCTTCCGTCCACGAGCCCCCCGCGCCCGGCGCGGGTCCACGACTCCCTTTTTCGCTCCCGCGAGGGACGCCCCCGGGGCCCGCCAGGGCCGTTTGGGCGCGCCGCGGGCGCCGGATGAACACCGCCCCGCCCGCCGGGGTACTCGCACTTCATGACCAGAAACCAAGCTTCGCGCCGGGCCTCGCTCGCGCTCCTCGCCGTCCTGACCCTCCCCGCCTGCGCCGTCTTCCGCAAGGAGGTCCCGCTCTCGCCCGAGCAGACCTACCAGCGCGGAATGGCCGCGTACCAGGCCGAGAGCTACCGCCGCGCCGCCACCTTCCTGGGCCAGTGGGTCCAGGCCGCCGGCGGCGACCCCCGGATGCCCCAGGCGCTCCTGGCGCTGGGGCGGTCGCACATGCGCACCCGCGAGTACGTCACCGCGGCCGCCGACTTCCTCCGGGTCGTCACCGACTACCCCACCAGCCCCGAGCAGCGCGAGGCGCGCTTCGGGATCTGCGAGGCGTACCACGAGCTCTCGCCGCGGCCCCAGCTCGACCAGGAGTACACCGAGGCCGCCATCACCTACTGCGACTCCTACGCGCAGTACTACGGCGACACCCCCGAGGCGGCCAGTGCCCGCCAGTGGGTGGGGGAGCTGCGCGAGAAGCTGGCGCAGAAGCAGTACGAGAACGGGATGTTCTACTTCCGGCGCGGCGGCTACGACGCGTCGGTGATCTACTTCAACGACGCCGCCACCCTCTACCCGGATACCCGGGTGGCCCCGGCGGCGCTGCTGAAGATCGTCGAGGCGTACGACCGGATCGGCTACGCCGAGGAGGCCGCCGAGGCCCGCGCCCGCCTCCAGCGCGAGCACCCCGAGAGCCCCGAGGCGCGCGCGCTGGTGGCCGCCGCCGCCCCGTCCGCCCCGCCGTCGCCGCCGCCCCCGTGAAGCTGGGCGTCTTCGGCGGCACCTTCGACCCGCCGCACCTGGGGCACCTGGTGGCGGCCTCCGAGGCCTGCGACGCGCTGGGGCTGGACCGCGTGGTCTGGATCCCCTCCGCGTCGCACCCCTTCAAGGGGGGGGCGGTGCGCACCCCTCCCGGGCTCCGGCTCGAGATGGTGCGCGCGGCAATTGCAGGGGACCCCCGCTTCGAGGCCAGCGGCCTGGAGCTGGAGCGTGCGGGCCCCTCGTACACGGTCGACACGCTCCGGGCGCTCGCCGACGCGCGCCGCGGGGCTTCGCTGTTCCTCCTGATCGGGGCCGACAACCTCCGCGACTGGCGGAAGTGGCGCGAGCCCGACGAGATCGCCCGGCTGGCCACCCTGGTGGTGGCCGAGCGCGGGGGGGAGAGCGTGGAGGCGGAGGACGGCGTGGAGGCCGTCGCCGTCGCCATGACGCGCATCGACGTCTCGGCCACCGAGGTGCGCCGACGCGTCGCCGAAGGAAAGAGCATCCGCTACCTGGTCCCCGACTCCGTCCTCGCCGTCGTCGAGCGCGAAGGGCTGTACCGGGCGGCTCCGAGCCTAGAAGAGTGATTCCGAGAGAAGGCACGCCACCATGTTGAAGAACGTCATCCGCGCGGTGTTCGGCACCCGCCACCAGCGCGAGCTCAAGCGCCTCCAGCCGATCGTGGACGAGATCAACGCCCACTTCGAGCGGCTGGGGGGCCTCTCCGAGGCCGAGGTCAAGGGCCAGACGGAGAAGTTCCGCGCCCGGATCGCCGAGGCCACCACCGAGGTGCGCGAGCGGCTGGAGGCGCTCCGCGAGGAGCGCCGCGCGGCCACCACCGGCGCCGAGCGCGAGGCCCTCTCGCAGCGGATGGGCGCCGTGGAGCGCGAGCTCAAGTCGGCCACCGAGGCGGTCCTCGACGAGATCCTCCCCGAGGCGTTCGCCACCGTCAAGGAGGCCGCCCGGCGCCTCTCCGGCTCCGAGATCTCGGTGACCGGGCAGACGCTGGTGTGGGACATGGTCCACTACGACGTGCAGCTGATCGGCGGGATGGTCCTCCACCAGGGGAAGGTGGCCGAGATGGCCACCGGCGAGGGGAAGACCCTCGTCGCCACCCTCCCGCTCTACCTGAACGCGCTCACCGGCCGCGGCGCCCACCTGGTGACCGTCAACTCCTACCTCGCCCAGCGCGACTCGGAGTGGATGGGGCACCTCTACGGCTACCTGGGGCTCACCGTGGGGTGCATCGACCTCTACGAGCCCAACACCCCGGAGCGCCGCGCGGCCTACGCCGCCGACATCACCTACGGGACCAACAACGAGTTCGGCTTCGACTACCTCCGCGACAACATGGTGCACTCGCTGGAGCAGCGGGTGCAGCGCGGCCACGCGTACGCCATCGTCGACGAGGTCGACTCGGTCCTGATCGACGAGGCGCGCACCCCGCTGATCATCTCGGGGCCGGTGGGGACCGAGACCAACGCGGCGTACGCCCGCTACAACCCGTCGGTCTCCGACCTCTACCGGCGCCAGCAGCGGATCGTCAACGACCTCCTGGCGCAGGCCGAGAAGGACATCGAGGGGGGCGACCCCTACGCCGCCGGCGAGAAGCTCTTCCTGGCCCGGCGCGGCTCGCCGAAGAACAAGAAGCTGCTGAAGATGTTCGCCGACGACCCCGGCCTCCAGCGGACGGTGGGGAAGGTCGAGCGCGACTACATGCAGGAGAAGCGCGTCCACGAGCTCGAGGAGCAGCTCCTCTTCTCGATGGACGAGAAGGGGCACAACGTCCACCTCACCGACCAGGGGCTCGACGTCCTGGCCCCGGACGACCACGAGGCCTTCGTCGTCCCCGACATCTCCGAGGCGGTCCACCGCGTCGAGCACGACGAAACGCTCTCGGTCGACGAGAAGCGCGAGGCGATCGAGGCGCTGGAGCGCGAGTACGCGGAGAAGAGCGAGAGGATCCACATCATCCACCAGCTCCTGAAGGCGTACACGCTCTTCGGGAAGGACGAGCAGTACGTCGTCCAGGGGGGCGAGGTGATGATCGTCGACGAGTTCACCGGGCGGATGATGCCGGGGCGGCGCTGGAGCGACGGGCTGCACCAGGCGGTGGAGGCCAAGGAGGGGGTCTCGGTCCGCGCCGAGACGCAGACGCTGGCCACCATCACCATCCAGAACTACTTCCGGATGTACGACAAGCTCGGCGGGATGACGGGGACCGCCGAGACGGAGGAGGGGGAGTTCCACCAGATCTACGGGCTGGAGGTGATGGTCATCCCCACCAACCGCCCGATCCAGCGCGACGACCGGCACGACCTGGTCTACAAGACCAAGCGCGAGAAGCTGAACGCGGTGATCACCGAGATCCAGCGCCTCCACGCCATGCAGCTCCCGGTGCTGGTGGGCACCGTGAGCGTGGACGTCTCGGAGACGCTGTCGCGGATGCTGAAGCGGACCGGGATCCCCCACGAGGTCCTGAACGCCAAGCAGCACCAGCGCGAGGCCGAGATCGTGGCCCGCGCCGGCCAGCCCGGGGCGGTGACGATCGCGACGAACATGGCCGGCCGCGGAACCGACATCAAGCTGGGGCCCGGCGTCACCGACGCGCGCACGGTGGGGTGGCTCAAGGCCCACGACGTCGACCTCAAGGCGGCCGCCGCGGTGGCCGACCCGGCGCAGGTGGTGGACCTCTCCGACAAGCCGAACGACTACCTGGTGGAGACGGGCGGGCTCCACATCATCGGCTCGGAGCGCCACGAGAGCCGCCGCATCGACCGGCAGCTCCGCGGCCGCGCGGGGCGCCAGGGCGACCCCGGCGCGTCGGAGTTCTTCCTCTCGCTGGAAGACGACCTGATGCGCCTCTTCGGGTCGGAGCGGATCGCGGGGATCATGGACCGGCTGGGGGCCGAGGAGGGGGAGGTGATCACCCACCCCTGGATCACCGGCTCCATCTCCAGCGCGCAGAAGCGGGTGGAGATGCAGAACTTCGAGGCCCGCAAGCGGCTCCTGGACTACGACGACGTGATGAACCAGCAGCGCGAGGTCATCTACGACCTCCGCACCTTCGCGCTGGAGGGCGGCGAGGAGCTGAAGGGCGAGGTGTGGGAGATGGTGGAGCGGGCGCTTCCCAAGCTCGCCGGCGAGTACATGGACGCGGGCGACCACCCGGAGGAGTGGGACCTGGCGGGGCTGCGCCAGCGGCTGATGATCGACTTCTTCGTCAACGCCGACCGCCTCCCGCACCACGAGGGCGACGTCCCGGAGTTCGGGACGCGGGGCGAGGTGGAGGCGTACGTCATGGAGACGGCGCGCGAGGCGTTCGACCGGAAGCTCGGCCAGTTCGGCGAGGCGGGCGACGCGGTGCTCCGCTTCATCGTCCTCTCGACCATCGACGAGAAGTGGAAGGACCACCTCTACGACCTCGACCACCTGAAGGCGTCGATCGGGTTCCGGGGGTGGGGGCAGAAGGACCCGCTGGTGGAGTACAAGAAGGAGGCGTACGACATGTTCGAGGACCTGATGGCGGACCTCAACGCGTCGGTCGCGCGCTTCTCCTTCCGCGCCCAGCTGGCCCCGACCGCCCCGCCGCCGCCCCCGCCGCCCCCGCCGCCGTCGTTCTTCGGGACGCCGAACCGCGCCGGCGACGAGCCGGTGGAGGCGAGCTACGAGGGCGACGGGCCGTCGGGCGAGGCGCCGGCCGCCGCGCCGCAGCCGGCCCCCGCGCCGCGCCGGGCGAGCACGCTGGGGATCAACCCGTACGCGGCGGTGCCGCAGCGGCCGCAGGTGATGCACACCAACCGCGAGAGCGACGCGCCGAAGCCGGCGCCCGCGGCGACGGTGGGGCGGAACGATCCCTGCCCGTGCGGGAGCGGGAAGAAGTACAAGAACTGCCACGGGAAGTCGGCCTGATTACGGCAGGGGACAGGGGATAGGGTACAGGGAACAGCCTGCCCGCGCTTCGAGGTTCGAGCGCGGGCGGGGATCAGCCGAGAGCGGAGCGCCGGCCCGGGAGGGGCGGCGC
>DATACF010000888.1:0-1810 GCA_036259235.1 Longimicrobium sp.
GCGCCCCGCGGGACCCGGCTCCGCAACGGTGCGCGACGAATCGCGCGACTACATTTCACAACAGGATTCGGCAATCACGCCGACGAAAGATCGAGCGAGGGATTCCCTTCGCCCGCTCCGCTTCCCGGTGTTTCGGTTCGCGGCCGCCGGATTTTAGACGAAGAAGCGGCCCTCGTCGGCGAGCTCTTCGAGGAGGCGGCCGCGCTCGTTCTCGACGCGGGCGGCGTCGAGGACGGCGGGGGTGGCGTGGTGGCGGGCGCCGCAGGCGGTGCAGGCGACGTAGGGCTCGTCCCACACCCGCGCCTCGCGCCAGCTCCCGGCGCACTCGGGGGTGACGTGGCGGATGCCGCGGGCGTCGGCGGCCACGCCTTCCTCCTCGTCGCTGCTGTAGACGTGGAGCTCGGGCTCGAAGTGGCAGCCGAAGCAGGTGAGGCGGTGGGGGAGGGAGATGGGGGTCCCCGCGGGGACGCGGAGGGGGCGCGCGCAGCGGGGGCAGACCCCCGCGAAGTACTGCACCACGAAGCGCCCGGTCCAGAAGCGGTGCGCCAGGAAGCCCCCGAGCCCGAAGCAGAGCACCGGCCACGGGTAGTGCGGCGGCACCCACACCACGTACGGGACGATCCCCCAGAAGAAGGCGAGCGAGGCGAGCGCGCGCGCCAGGCGCCCCGGGAGCCCCTTCGCGACGAGCCCCACCCGCGCGGGCGCGGGCGGGTGCGACCGGAGGAGGAGGTGGACGGGCGGTGCCTGGGTGTCGGGCTTCATCGGCGGCCCTCGCGCGGGGGATCGGTCTCCTCCACGAAAGGTAATCACCCCGCCGCCGTCTTCAACCCTCCGCGGGGACGGAGCGTGGATGCGAGGACGCTCCTTTTCCGTCCTAAGGGGTGCGGATCTTGCGAAGACGGCGCATTCCCGCCGTGCCGCGTCCCTTTCGCACCGGAGGCCGCCGTGACGCCCCCGCTTCGCCGCTCGCCGCGCCTTGCCTTCGCCGCGCCCGTCGCCGCCGCGCTGGGGTTCGGCGCGAGCCAGGCGTGGGCCGCCGGAGCCGCGCGCGACCCCTGCGGCTTCGCGTGGTACGGTACCTGTCACTCGCAAGCCGAGTGCGCGGCCGTCTGCGAGTCGATCGGCGGGGCTGGCTCGTGGTCGTACTGCGACGGCCGCGACTGCTGCCAGTGCGAGTTCCCCTGAAGAAGGAGGAGCACACATGACCGTCCCGAGAGCCCTCTTCGCCCTCGCCGTGGCCGCCTCGCTGGGCTTCGGCGGGCGCGCCGCCGCGGCCGCGCCGCGGACGGAGTGCCAGTCGACCTACCCCGGCGTCCCCGCGTACTGCTCGCCCAGGTTCGACTGCGACGCCGCCTGCGACGCCGCCACCGGGACCCCGGACTCGTACGGCCTCTGCAGCTCGCGCGGCTGCTGCATCTGCATCTCGGCCGGCGTGGGCTGAGCCCGGCGCGGAGGGGAAGCGAAGGGTTCCGGCCCGGCTCCCCGGCCTCGACGTGTCGAAGGCCGGGGTGCGCGGCGCCGGCATCGTCGGCCCTCACCCCCCGGCCCCCTCTCCCAACCCCTGGGAGAGGGGGAGAAGGGCGGCGGTGCGCGGGGCGGGCGGAGGCGTGGGGGAAGGCTCGGAAGCCGCGGATCGGGATGAGGTTCTCCCCTCTCCCGCGCAGCGGGAGAGGGGGCGCCGCGGAGGCCGGGGAATGCGACGAAAGGCGGTCGAAGCGCGATCGAAGTTCCGCGGTTGAAGCGCCGTTGCATGAGGGATGCGGGCCCGGAGGGCGAAGACCCTGGCGGGGGGAAATGCGAAGACGGCCCC
>DATACF010000889.1:0-2093 GCA_036259235.1 Longimicrobium sp.
GACACCCACCGCGCGGTGGGGACGCACGCGGTCCGCGGCCACCCCCGCGGGTGGCTGTCGCGGGCCGGCGAAGGGCTGGGCGGGGTGATCTCGACGCTCTCGCTGGGGCTGGTCCTGGCGGCGATCGGCGCGGCGCTCGTCTTCTACGCCCGCCCGCAGCTGGAGCGGGTGAGCGCGACGATCCGCGGCGACACGCTGCGGGCCGGCGGGATCGGGCTGGCGGCCAACTTCCTCTCCATCCCGGCCTTCGTCCTCGGGTGCGTCCTCCTGGTTGCCACGATCGTCGGGATCCCGCTCCTGATCGTCTGGATCCCCCTCTTCTGGCCGGCGCTGGCCGCGCTGGCGGGGTTCGGGATCGTGGCGGTGGCGCACGCCCTCGGCGAGCGCACGGCCGAGCAGGGGAGCTCGTTCGAGGCGCGGCACCGCAACGCCTACACCTACGTCTTCACCGGGCTCGTCCTGATCCTGGCCCCCACGCTCCTGGGGAACCTCCTCCAGGTGGTCCCCTTCATCGGGTGGGTGGGCTCGCTGGTGGAGCTCCTGGGCGGGATGGCGCTCTGGCTGGCCGCGAGCGTCGGCTTCGGGGCGGTCTTCCTGACCCGCGGCGGGACCCGCGCGGGGTGGCCGTGGACGCCGCGGAAGTACGCCTACGACCCGATCTTCGACGCCGACCCGGCCTTCGACCCGCCCCCGGCGCGGCCGACCGATGTCTGAGGCGACGACGCGCCGCGTCCGGGCGGTGGCCGCCGCCGCCCTGGCCGCCCTCCTGGCGACGCCGGCGGCCGCGCAGCTCCAGAGCGTGACCTCGGCCCGGCAGCTCCAGGGCGAGCGGACGCTCGACGCGGAGATCCGCTTCGGTGCGGGGCGGCTGCGGGTGGAGCCGGGGCGCGAGAACATGCTGTACCGGATGGAGCTGCGCTACGACGACCGGGTCTTCCGCCCCCTCACCGACTACGACCGCGCCTCGGGGCGGCTCCGGCTGGGGACGGAGAGCCTCCGCCGCCGGGGCGAGACGCGGCTCGACCACGAGCAGCGGGCCACCATCTCCCTTTCGCCCTCGGTGAGCACGGAGCTCGACCTGGAGTTCGGCGCCGGGGAGGCGGAGGTGGAGCTGGGGGGGATGGCGCTGGAATCGCTCGACCTCTCGACCGGGGCCAGCGAGACGGTCGTCTCCTTCTCGCGGCCCAACCGGGTGGAGGCGCGCACGGTGCGCGTCGAGGCCGGGGCCGCCGAGATCCGGGTGGAGAAGCTGGGGAACGCGCGCGCCGAGCGCTTCGTCTTCAAGGGCGGGGTGGGCGAGGCGACCCTCGACTTCACCGGCGCCTGGAGCCGGAGCGCGACGGCGAGCATCGACATGGGGCTCGGGTCGGTGAGGCTCCGCTTCCCCCGCGGGCTGGGGGTGCGGATCGTCAAGGACTCGTTCCTCGCCTCCTTCGAGCACGGCGGGATGGTGCGCCGGGGGAACGCGTGGTACTCGCGCGGCTACGACGAGGCGGCGGTCAAGCTGGACATGGAGATCGACGCCGCGCTGGGGTCGATCGAGGTGGAGTGGGTGGACGGACGCTGACGTTTCCTTCGAACGGGTCCGGGCGCACGTGCCCGGGGAGGGTTTCTCGACATGCTGACGTTGATCGGAATCGCGATCGCGATCGTCGCGATCCTGGTGGTGCTGACGGTGCTCCTCCCGATCCTGGCGGTCTTCTTCGGGCTCTTCGGGATGCTGGCGCTGGGATTCAAGATCGTCCCGCTGGTGATCGTGGCCTTCGTGGTCTTCAAGCTGATGCAGTGGATCACCGGCGCCTCGCGCCGCTCCGCCGCCGAGGCCGACCGCGAGTGGCTGGACTCGCGGGCGTAAGCCGCGGAGCCGCGATCGCGACGACGCGGTTCGGATGAACGACGAAGGGGGCGACCGCGCTTCGACAGGCTTTCGTCGCATGCCGCGGCCGCGGTGGCCCCCACCCCCGGCCCCTCCCCCGCTTCGCGAGGGAGGGGAGAACTTCATCCTGATCCGCGACTTCCAGGCTCTCCCTCCACGCCGCCACCCGTCACGCAACGCGAGCCCCAAGTGCCCCGGAACGGGAGAGGGTGGCGAG
>DATACF010000890.1:0-5742 GCA_036259235.1 Longimicrobium sp.
GCGACTTCTCCCTGGGCGTGGCCGCGCGGCTGGGCGAGCTCCTGGGCGGCTACCACGCCCACGCGGGCGCGCGCGCCCGCGGCGCCGAGGCGGAGTCCGTCTTCCCCCGCGGCGTCCCCTGGATCCTCGACGTCGTCCGCCACAACCCCGGGCACGTGGGGCCGGTGGGCCCCGCCGCCCGCGAGTACCTCGACATCGTCACCGCGCAGCCCGCCCTCGCCGCCGCCCTCGACGCCGCCCGCGACGGGTGGCGCCGCGACGCCCTCGTGCACGGCGACATGAAGTGGGAGAACGTCCTCGTCCTCCCCGCCGCCGAGGGGGGCGGCCCGGAGCTGCGGATCGTCGACTGGGAGCTGGGCGACTTCGGCGACGCCTGCTGGGACGTGGGGTCGCTCTTCCAGTCGTACCTCTCCTGCTGGGTCCTCTCCATCGCCGACCCGCACGCGGGGGCCGCCGCCCTCCCCGGCCAGGCGCGCTTCCCCCTGGAGCGGATGCAGCCGGCGATGGCCGCCTTCTGGGAGAGCTACGTCCGCACCCGCGGCGCCGACCCCCGCGAGGCCGCCGAGCTGCTGCGCCGGAGCATGGCCTACGCCGCCGCGCGGATGCTCCAGACGGCGTGGGAGCACGCCGTCGCCGCCCCCGCCCTCGCCCCCAACGTCCTCCACCTCCTCCAGGTCGGGATGAACGTCCTCACCCGCCCCGACGACGCCGTCGTCCACCTCCTGGGCTTCGAGCAGCGGAGGGCCGCGTGAGCCCCTCCACCCGCGACTCGCTCCGCCCCGTCCTCGACGCCCTCGAGGTCCTCTCCCCCACCGCCTTCCGCCTCTCCGGCCGGGTGGTGGAGCGCCATCCCGAGACCGCCGACGAGGCGGCGCGCGCCGAGGCCGCGGGAGCCGTCCTCGTCCCCCTCCTCCAGGACGCCCTCTACGCCGCCTGCTACGCCCGCCCCTTCGGCGCGCCCGAGCCCCGGCCGGACGCCGACGAGGACCTCGTCCCCACCCTCACGGCGGCGCACCCGGGGCGCGACCGGTGGGAGACGGGGTGGCGGGTGAAGCAGGCGCTCTCGACCGGGCGGATCGTGGCCGAGCGGAACGGCGAGCTCCGCTTCCTCTGGCCCGGCGAGTTCGTCGCGCCTGACGGCCCCGGGATCCAGCCCCGCCCGGGGGTGCGCGCCACCCTCTGGCGCCCCCGCGAGTCGGCCACCCTCCAGCCCGGCTTCTACTACGTCTTCGGCGAGGCCTCGGGCGACGAGGACGCGCCGCTGCTGCGCCTCTACTGGAACGTCCGCCCCGAGGGCGCCCCCGCCCTGGTGCGCGAGGTGGCCGGCGCGCTCAACCGGTGGGAGCTCCCCTTCCGCTTCAAGTGCCTCTCCCGCCGCGCCCTCTACCCCCGCGTCGACGCCGCCGTCCTCTACGTGGCCCGCCGCTTCTGGCCCCTCGTCTCGGAGCTGGTGGCCGGCGTCCACCGTCGCGTCGAGGACGGGCTCGACGACGGCACCCCCCTCTTCGCCCTCCCCGTCGCGCGCGGGGCGGCGCTGGCGGAGGACCCGGGGAACGGCGACTCCTTCGGGCGCGACCGGTGCCGGCGGGTGGCCGAGGGGGTGTGGGAGGCGTGGCGCGCGGGGGCCGCGAGCACCGACGCCCGGCTCGACGCCGTCGCCGACGCCTTCCGCCGCGGGGGGCTCGACCTGGAGCGCCCCTGGCTCGCCGCCGGCTCCGCCGCGGCGTACGCGGAGCTCGCCTGATGCTCGACACCGCTTTCGCCCCGGGCGCCGCCGCCGCGCCCGCCCCCTTCGGCACGGGGAGCGACTTCCTCGACGGCGCCGCGCGGATCGGCGCCCGCCTCTGCCGACAGGCCCTGTGGGACGGCGCCCGCTGCACCTGGCTGGGCGACGCGCAGGACGTCTCGGGCGGCCAGTGGGTCACCGTCCACCGCGCCCTGGGCCCCAGCCTCTACGACGGCACCGCGGGGGTGGGGCTCTTCCTCGCCCGCCTCCACGCCGCCACCGGCGAGGCCCCCTTCCGCACCGCCGCCCGCGGCGCCCTCCGCCAGGCGCTCTCGCGCGCCGACGCCGTCGCGCCCCCCGTCCGCGTCGCCCTCCACGCGGGGCTCACGGGCGTCGCCTGGGCGCTCGCCCTCGCCGCCGACGCGCTGGGCGAGGAGGACTGGGCCGAGGAGGCGCGGGGGCTGGCGGAGGCCATCGAGGGCGCCGAGCCCCACCCGCAGGCCGTCGACGTCGTCTCCGGGGCCGCGGGGGCCATCCCCGCCCTCCTCTTCCTGGCGGGGCGGCTGGATCGTCCGTCGCTGGCCGAGGCCGCCCTCCGCCAGGGCGACTTCCTCCTGGCGCAGGCGCGCCGGGGCCCCACCGGGTGGTCGTGGCGGACGATCGACATGCCGGCCCGCGCCGACCTCACCGGCTACTCGCACGGGGCGGCGGGGATCGGGGTGGCCCTCCTGGAGCTCGCCGCCGCCACCGGCGAGGGGCGCTTCCGCGAGGGGGCCGACGAGGCGTTCCGGTACGAGGCCGCGTGCTACAGCCCCGCCCACGGGAACTGGCCGGACTTCCGCGTCTTCGGCGACCCCGCCGCCGCGCCGGCCGAGCCCGCCTTCTCGATGGCGTGGTGCCACGGCGCCCCGGGGATCGCCCTCTCGCGGCTGCGTGCGTGGCGTCTCACGGCCGACCCCGCGCGGCGCGCCGAGGCCGAGGCCGCCCTCGCCGCCACCGCCCGCTCGCTGGAGCCCGCCGCCGCCGGCCCCAGCCAGGGCCTCTCCCTCTGCCACGGCGACGCGGGGAACGCCGAGTCGCTCCTCGCCGCCGCCGAGGTGCTGGGCGAGCCCGCCTGGCGCGCCCTCCCCGAGCGGGTGGGCCGCTCCGCCCTCGCCCACTTCGGCGGCGGCGCCCTCCCCTGGCCCTGCGGCGTCCCCGGCGGCGGCGAGACCCCCGCGCTGATGCTCGGCACCGCCGGGATCGGGTGGTTCTTCCTCCGCCTCCACGACCCGTCCGTTCCCTCGGTGCTGGTGGTGACGGCGGACGGTGGTGCGTGAGTGCGTGAGTGCGCTGGGCCGGTGTGGGCGAAGGGTGGAGGTGCGCGGCGCAGGGATCGCCGGCCCTCACCCCCCGGCCCCCTCTCCCAACCCCTGGGAGAGGGGGAGAACAGCGGGTAAGTCGCGGATCGGTATGAGGCTCTCCCCTCCCCACTCGTGGGGGAGGGGCCGGGGGACGCGGAGGCGGAGGCGGAGGAATGCGGCGGAAGACCGCCTCGCGCGGGAAAGCCGACGCGCCTGCGACGTTGCGTGAGGGATGCGGGCCCGAAGGGCGAAGACCCTGGCGGCGGGGAATGCGAAGGGGACGGCGACCATCGACGAAGCTCCCGGCGGCACGGAGTCCGCCAGGGGCTTCGCGCCGTTGGAAACGGTAGTATCGTTTCCTACGGCGCCCGCAGCCCGGCCCGGAGCGCAGCGGAGGGACACGCCCGGATCCGCCGTTGCAGTCGCCGTTGCCGTCCGCGGACTTCGCCCCGACGATACCGCCTGCGGAATGGCGCGAAAGCACGCGCACAAAATCCGCCCCTTCGCCAACGAACCCCCTGCCCCCCCGGAACCCGCCTGTGAACGGGACTCACCAACGCCCGCTCCCACGCCGAAAAGCCGTCCCCCCGTCGCAGATCCCACCCGGATCCCCGCGCTGCCACCTCCCTCCCGCGACTTTGGACAAAGTACGACTTTCGCGTTAAGTCCTTTTGGTACCGTACCGTATCTCCGCTCAAATCAACGACTTGCATACCGCCCGAGGGGTTGACGAACGAGCGTTCGACCTTTATCATAGGGGACGCCAAACGAACGGGACTGAGCAACACGCCGTCCGCATTCACGCCACGCGGACCCAGCACCTCTCGTCGCTCCGTTCACCTTCCGGTTCAAACACGCGGTTCTTCAACCCAGACCTGCTGGGGCACCCCGGTCGCGAGGCCGGTCCGCAAAGCCAGGGATCTCGGCGACGCAAGCCTCCGAGACCGCCCGGTTGCCAGGTGCAGGGTTTCGCTGCCGGCGCGTTGTCCGGCGTCTTCCATCTTCAGGATCGCACCCCATGAAGAGACTCTCGGCCTCCACTCTCGCCCTGTTCGCGCTCGGCCTCTCGGCCTGCGGCGACCAGAGCGCCCCCCTCAGCCCCATCGGCACCACCGCGGCCTCGTTCAACGAGTCGGCTTCCGGCGGCCGGCACATCGTCGGCTTCAACGGCAACAAGACGCTCGCCGAGGTTCAGGCCGCGGTCGCCGCCCGTGGCGGCAGCGTGGAGTGGTTCCACGAGGGCGCCGGGATCGGCGTCGTGGTGGGCCTGACGGACGACGGCGCGCGCGCCCTCCCGGGTGCGGCGATGTCGATGGCGGACGCCGAGATCCAGCTCGACCCGGTCAGCACCCCCGACGTCGCGTCGGCCGACGTCACGGGCGGCGAGGCGGTCGCGGCCAGCCAGGCGAACCCGACCACCGCGTTCTTCTACCCCCGCCAGTGGCACCTGCGGACCATCCAGGCGAACGCCGCCTGGGCCGCCGGCCGCATCGGCTCGCCGAGCGTCAAGGTCGCGATCCTCGACTCGGGGATCGACTACACCTACCCCGACCTGAACGGGCTGGTCGACCTGTCGCTCTCGCGCAACTTCGTCCCCGGTGACGCCCCGCTCGTCGCGGCCAACTTCCCCGGCAAGCTGCCGTTCACCGACCTGCACTACCACGGCACGCACGTCGCCTCGACCGTCGCGTCGAAGGCCATCGTGAGCGCCGGCGTCACCAGCAACATCACCCTGGTGGCCCTCAAGGTCCTCGGCGCCAGCGGCTCCGGCGCCACCAGCGGCGTCCTCAACGCCGTCCTGTACGCCGCCGACGCCGACGTCGACGTCGCCAACATGAGCCTCGGCTCGCTGTACGCGAAGCCCGGCAACGGCCAGTTCGGCGGCTTCGTGAACCGCGTCTTCAACTACGCGCACCGCCAGGGCACCCTGATCGTCGTCTCGGGCGGCAACGAGGGGATGGACCTGCAGCACAACGGCAACATCCGCGACCTGTACTGCGACGTCCCGAACGTCGTCTGCGTCTCGGCGACCGGCCCGACCTCGGCGGGCGGCACCAACGGCCCCTGGAACAACGTCGACGCGCTGGCCAGCTACAGCAACTGGGGCACCGACGCCATCACCGTGGCGGCCCCGGGCGGCAACGCCTCCCCCGTGTGGGCGGCCTGCTCGCAGACCACCCTGGCCGTGCCCGTCTGCCGCACCGGCAACTTCACGATCGGCCTGAGCGGCACCTCGATGGCCGCGCCGCACGTCACCGGCCTCGCCGCGCTCCTCGTCGAGAACGTCGGCCGCAACAACCCGGCGCAGCTCCGCCACGCGATCATGCGCGGCACCGACGACCTCGGCAAGCCGGGTCGCGACGCCTTCTACGGCGCCGGCCGGATCAACGTCAAGACCGCGCTCGGGCTGTAATTCGCTCGCTGAGCGTCTAGCCTGAACGTCCGCGGAAGCGGGCGGGTCCTCCGGGGCCCGCCCGCTTTCGTTTGGCCTCTGGTCTCGTCGAACGGCAACGTCAACTGCAACGGCGAACGGCGACGGCGGCTTTGGGCGTGTCCCTCCGCTGCGCTCCGGGCCGGGCTGCGGGCCGCGTAGGCAACGATACGACCGTTGCCAACGCGGCGAAGCCCCTGGCGGACTCCCCGGCGGCCGCGGTCACGTAGCTGATCGCGGCC
>DATACF010000891.1:0-1907 GCA_036259235.1 Longimicrobium sp.
GGGGGCGAGGGAGCCCCCCACCAGCCGCCGGTCGCGCGCCTGGGCGAACGCCGCGGCGGCGCGCGCCATCCCGTCGATGGCCGCCCGCAGCGGCGCGGCGCCGGCGGTGTCCCAGGCGTGGGCGCGGAGCGCCGACTCCACCGCGGGGACGTAGCCGCGCATGGTCCGCGCGTACTCGGCGTAGTCGTAGGGGAGGACCTCGGCGTTGGCGAGGCGGAGGAGCATGGCCGCGCCGATGGAGGCCGACGCGGCGTGGCCGCGGAAGCCGGGGTCGCCGAAGCGCGACATCCAGGCGTGGGTGTCGTACTGCGAGTGGTAGACGCCGCCGGGGCCGCCGAACCCCCAGTCGGTGTGGGGGATGCCGAGGTGGTTGTAGAACCCCGCGAAGTCGGAGCCGCCGCCGGGGTCGCCCATCGGCGGCTCCAGCGAGTCGGCCACCGCCGCGCTCCGCCGCCACCCGGCGTAGACCGTCCCCTCGCCGCCGGGGGCGGGGACGACGCGGACGACGTCGCGGAGCGTCGACCGGAGCGAGGGCGAGCCGCCGGCGCCGAAGACGGGGCCGCTGGCCGAGACGTCCTGGTTGAGGTAGGCCACGCCGCCGCGGAGGAGACGGGCCGAGTCTTCCTCGACGTACTCGGTGGAGCCGATCAGCCCCCACTCCTCGGCGTCCCAGGTGGCGAAGACGAGGGTGCGCTTGGGGCGGTGCCCGGCGCGGACCTGCTCCATCACCGCGCGGGCGGCCTCGAGGACGCTGACGGTGCCGCTGACGTTGTCGAAGGCGCCGGGGCCCCAGGCGTCGCGGTGGGCGCCGATCATCACCACCTCGTCGGGGAGCTCGCTCCCGCGGACGGTGCCGAAGGTGTTCCAGATCTCCTTGAACCCCGCCGTGGCCGCGTCGGTCTCGACCACCAGCCGGGCGACGACGGGGCCGGGGCCGACGTGGTAGCGGAAGGGGAGCCCGCCCTGCCACGGCTGGGGGACGTCGGCGCCGCGCACCCCCCGGAGGAGCTCGGCGGCGTTGCCGTAGCCCATGGGGACGACGGGGATGCGCGGGACCCCCATGGCGTCGCCCTCGACGCGGTGGGCGTTGCGCGTGGACGGCCCCCGCGGGGTGCTGGGGTCGCCGTTGCCGTTGAAGACGCTCCCGCGCTGGACGCCGCGCTCGGGGCGCATGGGGCCCTCGGGGTAGACGTCCTCGACGAAGAAGCCGTCGTCGCGCGGGTCGCTGTAGAGGACGAGCCCCACGGCGCCGTGCCGCTCGGCCTCGCGCGCCTTGATCCCGCGGAAGGAGCGGCCGTAGCGCGCGACGGCGATCTTCCCGCGGACCGAGACGCCCATGGAGTCGAGCCTGGCGTAGTCCTCGATGAGCCCGTAGTTGACGTAGACCACCTCGCCGGTGACGTCGCCGGGGGCGGAGTAGCCGTTGACGGTGGGGTACTGCGCCAGCGCGGTGGAAGGGTCCTCGGCGAGGGGCGGCTCGGCCAGCGGGAGCTCGCGCGGCTCGGGGGAGACGCGCCAGGCGCGGACCGACGTGGCGTGCGGGAGCCAGACGCGGTAGCTCCGCGCCTCGGTCTCCAGCCCCATCTCGCGCATCCGCGCCACGACGTAGTCGCGGGAGCGGGCCTGGGCGGGGGTGCCGGCCACGTGCGTCTCGGCCGAGAGCGCCCGCGACATCTCGGCCGCCCTCTCGGGCGACGGGGCGCGGATGGCGGCGGCCTCGACCGCGCGCTGCCGGTTGGAGCCCTCGGGGGTGTACCCCGGCATGGACTGCTGCCCGTGCAGGAGCGTTGCGGACGCCAGGAGCGCCGCGGCGACGGAGCGGACGATCACGCGTGGACCTCGCGGGAGCCGGTGGATTTCGGAAGGTCGCGGGAGAAAGTACGCGGGGTGGGACGGAGGGGACAGGG
>DATACF010000892.1:0-10444 GCA_036259235.1 Longimicrobium sp.
GAGTGCGTTTGGATCCAAGCGCACTCACGCACTAACGCACTCCGTTTTAGAAGACGTTGCGCAGATCGAACCGGCCCCGCTTCATCAACAAAGGCTTGAAGAGGTCGCCGACTTCGCGGAGGCGGTCGGGGACGTTGAAGACGGTGAAGTCCTCGATCTCGACCCCGTCTTCCACCTCTTCCCAGGTGACGGGGGCCGACACGGTGGCGCCGGGCTTCGCGCGGACGGAGTAGACGGAGGCGAGGGTGCGGCCCCAGGCGTTCTGGTTGTAGTCGACGAGGACGCGGCCGGCGGGGCGCCTGGCCACGCGGTACTCGGCGGTGACGAGCGCGGGGTCGAGCTGCTCCATGGCGCGGGCGAACTCCTTGGCGAAGCTCCACACCTGCTTCTGCGTGGGGCCGCGGACGATGGGGACGTAGACGTGGATCCCCTTGGAGCCCGTGGTCTTGGGGTAGCTGGGCATCCCCAGCCGCGCCAGGTTGTCGCGCACCATCAGCGCGGTGCGCCGCACCTTGGCGAAGTCGGCGCCGGGGACGGGGTCGAGGTCGAAGTGGAGGTAGTCGGGGCGGTCGGTGTCGTCACAGGTGGCGTACCACTGGTTGAGGTCGATGCACCCCAGGTTCACCACCCAGAGCAGCGACGCCACGTCCTGCACCATGGGGAAGTCGATCACGCTCTTGCTGGCGTGCTCGATGGCGCACGTCCGCAGCCACGCCGGGGCGTGCTCGGGGGTGCGCTTCATGAAGAAGAAGGGGCCCTTCCACCCGTTGGGATACCGCTTCATCACCATCGCGCGGTCCTTGAGGTGGGGCAGGAGCCAGGGGGAGACGGCCACGTAGTAGCGCAGCAGGCCGGCCTTGGTGACCCCGGCCTCGGGGAAGAAGGGCTTCTGCAGGTTGGTCAGCCGCACCGTCTTCCCGCCGACGCGCACCTCGCACGCCTTCCCCGTCTCGGGGACGATCTCGGGCGTCACCGCGCCCGCCGGCACGCTCGCGGCCGTCTTCTTCGCGGTCTTCGGCCGCGCCTTCCCGCGCGGCTTCGGCTTCGTCGTCTTCACCCGTCCTTCGGCCATCGGCGCGGCTCCAGCTTCGGGGGGCGGCGGCCGTGGCGCGCGGCGCCGGCGACCGGGGCGTAGGTGAGCTCCTCGCCGCTGGCGGCGGCGCGGAGCATCAGCCCGCCGCGGCTCATGTCGCCGCGGCCCACGAAGTCGATGGGGAAGAGGAGGCGCTCGCCGAAGACCCGGAGGAGGAGGTCGACGTACTTCCCCGTGGCGATGCTCCCCAGGAGGACCATGTCGCACGCGCCGCCCGTGGCCTCGTCGAGGGCGCGGGCGTGGGTCTCCAGGGGGCCGCTGTACGCCGGGTTCTTCAGGTCCACGTTCCCCTCGTCGGCGAACTCGCGGATGAGGCCGAGCCTCACCGGCGCCTCCGGCGGCACCAGCCCGCGCGTCGGCGTGATCACCAGCGCCCCCGGGAGCCCCGGCGGCGGGTCGGCGAAGCGCTCCACGTACCGCATCTTCCCGCGGAAGTAGAGCCCGCTCAGGAAGGCGAACACCTCCCCCAGCGGCGCCCCCTCCTCCGTGCGCAGCCGCTTCGCCAGCTCGAACGACGCCTCGTCGCGCAGCACCAGCCGGCCGCGCTTCCCCCCGCAAAAGGCGGGCGACAGGAGAAAGATCTTCGAGTTGGACATAGTGAACAGGCCAGGCAAGTCCCTTGCCGCGCCGCCCGTCCCGCGGGACACCGGAGGCGGCCGACGTCACGACGGGGGAGATTCAAACGTTCATTGCGTCCGTAGATCCGCCGTCCTCTCCCCGCCCGAACGCAGGAACCCTCCGTGCCCACCCCGCTCCTCCGCGCCCCCGCCCTCCTCTTCGCCGCCGCGCTGGCGCTCTTCGGCGAGTGCCGCGACTCCGTCATCCCCGACCGGCTCCCCGGCGAGGGGATCGTCTCGTTCACGTACGGCGGCGCCCTCCAGGGGAGCGTGGAGGCGAAGGGGTTCCCGCCCGGGGAGCACCCGTGGGCGTTCGAGGGGTACACCCGGGCGTGGGTCGACCAGGCGGACGGGCGCTTCCTGATCACGGCGTACGACGGCCCGGAGTGGGGCGGCGCCATCGATCTCGCCCTCTCGCCGCCGGTCGGGAACGGGCTCATGGGGATCTGCGAGCCCACGCCCCCCGAGTCGCGCCCGTGCTTCCGCGGGACGGTCTCCCTCGTCTGGAACCCGCGCCTCCCGCCCGAGCAGGACGCGCTGGTCTTCGACCTCGTCGACGGGATCGTGAAGATCACCGAGCACGGGCCCACGCACGTCCGCGGCACCTTCTCGGGCCGCGGGGTGCGCCGCGGCGGGACCGGGGAGGTGATCGAGATCGCCGCCGGGGTCATCGACGTCCCGCTCGACACCCGAGCTCAGCCGTAGTCCTTCGATCTCCGATGCGCGTGAAAGCTCCCATGATGCCTCTCACAGGGGACACAGGGGGCACAGGGGGGAAAGGCGAAGACGGTCGAACCTCCCTCTGTGTCCCCCGTGCCCCCTGTGAGAGGCCGCTGTTGGGGATCTTGCCGCATGCGCGAAGCCCCGGCCGGGAGCGATCTGGGCCGGGGCTCCGTCGTCGCCGCGCGCGCCGCTTGACGCCTCGCGCGCGGGGGGGCTAAGATCCGATCCCGTAGCTCTTTCCCGATTCGTTCCCTGTCTCGACCGAGCGATGCCCGACCCTTCCGACCGCGTACGCGCGCTCTACGCGGCCGTCCGCGTGGCGCCCGACGACGCCACGCTCCGCCTCCTCCTGGCCGACGCCCTCCTCGACGCCGGCGACCCCGCCGAGGCCGAGGCCGAGCTGCGCGCGGGCCTCCGCGCGGCCCCCGAGGACCCGGCGCTGAAGAAGGGGCTGGTGCGCTCGTTCCACCGCCAGGGGAAGCTCTCCGCCGCGCTGGTGGTGCTGGAGGACCTCGTCCGCGCGGGCGAGGGGGGCGCCGAGGTGCACCTCCTGCACGCGCGCGTCCTCCTGGACGCGGGCGAGACCGACCGCGCCCGCACCGCCTACCGCGAGGCCGAGGCCGGCGGGCAAACCGACGTGGAGATCGCCGCCCGGCTGGGGAGCGCGCCGGGGAACCGCGAGCGCGTCCGCGCCCCCGCCAACGACGCGCCCCCCCGCATCCCCGGCGTGGACGACGACGATGAAGACGAGGACGACGCCGACGGGCAGCCCATGCGCGCCGAGCGCCCGCGCATCGACTTCGCCGACGTGGGCGGGATGGAGGCGCTGAAGGAGGAGATCCGCCGCAAGATCATCCACCCCCTCCAGCACCCGGAGCTCTACCGCGCCTACGGGAAGCAGGCGGGGGGCGGGATCCTGATGTACGGCCCCCCCGGGTGCGGGAAGACGCACCTGGCGCGCGCCACGGCGGGCGAGGTGCGGGCCGCCTTCCTGAGCGTCGGCATCCACGAGGTGCTCGACATGTGGCTGGGGCAGAGCGAGCAGAACCTCAACGGGCTCTTCGAGCAGGCGCGCGACTCCGCGCCGTGCGTCCTCTTCTTCGACGAGGTCGACGCCCTGGCCGCGCGCCGCAGCGACCTCCGCACCAGCGCCGGGCGCACCATCATCAACCAGTTCCTGGCCGAGCTCGACGGGGTGACCGCCTCCAACGACGGGGTGCTGGTGCTGGCCGCCACCAACGCGCCCTGGCACCTCGACCCCGCCTTCCGCCGTCCGGGCCGCTTCGACCGCGTCCTCTTCGTCCCGCCGCCCGACCTCCCCGCGCGCGCCGGCATCCTCCGCATCCTCCTCCGCGGCAAGCCGGCCGGCGACGTCGACTTCGACAAGCTGGCCAAGCGCGCGGAGGGCTTCTCGGGCGCCGACCTCAAGGCGGTGGTCGACCTGGCGGTGGAGGGGAAGCTGGAGGACGCCATCCGCGCCGGCCGCCCCGTCCCCCTCTCCACCGCCGACCTCGCCGAGTCGATGAAGCGGGTGCGGCCCACCGCGAAGGAGTGGTTCTCCACCGCCCGCAACTACGTCCTCTACGCCAACGACTCCGGCCTGTACGACGACGTCAAGCCGTATCTGTAGACGGACGGAAGTCCTGAGTCCTAAGTGCTACGTCCTAAGTGGTGAAGCGTTTCGCCCACGACGCGCCGCTGCAGAGGCGTCGTTGTCGGGCAAGCTGAAGCCACCGAAATCCATAGATCCGGACTCACTTAGTACTTAGGACTTCTTTTCCACCGCCCTCTCCCCTCGCTCGAAGTCTCCCATGCAGCAGAGCTCTCCCCACCAGTTGCGCGCGCTCGTCCTCCTCGAGCAGGGAAGGCCCGACCTGGCCGAGCCCGAGCTGCGGCGCGCGCTCGCCGACGACCCGCACGACGGGTACCTGCACGCGCTGCTGGGGCTGTGCCTGGCGCGGCTGGAGCGGAAGGACGAGGCGCTCAAGGAGGCCCGCGAGGCGGTGGGGCTGGAGCCCGACTTCCCGTTCTCGCACTACGCGCTGGCGCGGGTGCTGTTGCTGCAGGACCGCCCCGCCGAGGCCGAGGCGGCCATCCGCGAGGCGCTGGACCTGGACCCCGAGGAGCCCGACTACCACGCCGTCCGCGCCGCGTCCTTCCTGGCGCGCCGCCGCTGGCAGGAGGCGCTGGCCGCCGCCGACGCGGGGCTGGCGGCCGACCCCGAGCACGCCGACCTGGTGAACCTCCGCTCCACCGCGCTGGTGCAGCTGGGCCGCCGCGACGAGGCCGTCCACGCGCTCGGCGGCGCGCTGGCGCGCGACCCCGAGGACGCGCGCGCGCACGCCAACCAGGGGTGGGCGCTCCTCCACCGCGGCGAGCCCCGCCGGGCGCTGGAGCACTTCCGCGAGGCGCTGCGGCTGGAGCCCAACAGCGCCTGGGCGCGCGCCGGGCTGGTCGAGGCCATGAAGGCGCGCAACCCGCTCTATGCCGCGCTCCTGCGCTACTTCCTGTGGATGTCGCGCCTCGACCGGCGCACGCAGTGGATGGTGATCCTGGGCGGGCTCTTCGGCTACCGCTTCCTCCGCGCCGGGGCCGAGTCGACGCCGGCGCTGCAGCCGCTGGTGGTGCCGCTGATGGTGGTGTACCTCTCCTTCGTCCTCCTCTCGTGGACGGCGGAGCAGCTCTTCAACCTGGTGCTCCTCCTGGACCCGCTGGGGCGCCACGCCCTCACGCGCGACCAGCGCGTCTGGTCGGGGCTGCTGGGGACGGCGCTCCTGGTGGCGCTGGGGTTCGTCGCGCTCGCGCTCTTCGCCGACTTCCCCGAGGCCCTCTTCGGGGCCATGCTCTTCGGGGGGCTCCTGATCCCCATCGCCGGCACGTCGCGGGCGTCGGGGAAGGCGCGGGTGGCGATGGCCGTGCTCACCGGCGCGCTGGCGTCGCTCGCCGTCGGCTCCGTCGCCCTCGCCGGCACCTCCCCCGAGGCGTCGGGGACGATGTTCGGCCTCTGCTTGCTGGGAATCGTCGCCTCCAGCTGGATCGGCACCTTCCTCTCCATGCGCGGCTGATCCACTTCGCTGAACAGGAAGGGCGGGGTCTCACGCGGAGACGCGGAGGGCGCGGAGAGGCAATCGCCTCCGGGAGAGGAAGCCCGCCTTCCACCGTGGAACCAGAGGCGGAGATGAGTATCGAAATCTTTTCGAAGAGACCCCTTCGGTCCCAACCTCCGGTCGATCCGAGTCCCGCCCGCCGCGTCCGCGCCTCCAGGCATCGTAAACCACGGAATCAGGAGGGTCGGCGCGGAAGCCGGCCCTGCTCCACATCCCCCCCGATTACGCGGTTGAGAGGGCCGGAGCGAGCACGAGACTCCGATCGTGAGCGAGATCGGATCGCACCGTCCGATGCGTGATAGGGTATCCCACACGCGAAAGCCCCGGCCGGGAGCGAACCCGGCCGGGGCTTCGTCGTTCAATGAAGGCGGAGACGGGCGGCTACTCCCAGTCCTCGTCCTCGGAGCCGATGGGGGCGCCGGGGGGCGGGGCGACGGGGTCGCGGCGCTCGCGGGGCTCCCAGTCGCGCTCGAGGAAGCGGCGGACGTCGGCGGCCAGCGCCATCCGGTGCGCGCGCTCGGCGGTGTCGAAGCCGCCGCCCACCCCGCGCCGCTGGGCCAGCTCGGAGAGCGCGAGCGCCGCCTGCGCCCGCACCTGCGGCATCTCGGCCTCGGCCGCCAGCGCCATCAGCCGGTCGACGTAGGCGCGCTGCACCGTGCGCCGGATCTCGGCCCGGTACGGGTCGGCGGCGGGGAAGCCCCACACCGTCTCCTCCGCGCGCTCCAGCACCGTCTCCAGCCCCGGGAGGCGCGGGTCGAGCGCGTGCTGCTCCACCAGCCGCGCCGCCCGCTCGGGGTGGAGGAGGAGCGCCAGCGTCATGTCCGCCGCCGCCGCCGCCGGGGAGACGGCGTCGAAGGTGACCCCCGTCCACCGGCGGAAGAGCTCGCGGTGGGGGTCGTAGGTGAAGGGGCGCGGCGGGATCCGCTCCAGCACCGTCTTCGGGAGCGCCAGCGCGTCCGGGTGGAGCGTGGCCAGGACGTCGTCGAGCGCCCGCCGCTGGTCGGCCGCGGCGACGGGGGAGAGCGGCGCCTGCCCGTCGCCCCGGAGGGCGTAGGCGTACGACTGGCCGGCGACGAGCTTCACCGCGGCCTCCGTCTGGTAGCGGTGGTGGAGGTAGAGGGGGACCAGCACCTCCTCCAGCGTCGCCAGCGGCGTGCCGGAGCGGACGGAGCGCTCGCCGAAGCGCTCCAGCGCCGCCCGCCGCACCGCCATCACCCGCCGGAGCTCGGCGGCCGCGTCGGCGCCGTTGTCCCAGAGGTGCGTCGCCGGGTGCGCGCCCCCCACCGGACGCGCGTCCTGGTCGGAGAGGAAGGTGATGCCGCGCCCCCGCGCCTCGGCCAGGATCCGCTCCAGGGCGGCGGGCTCCCCCGCGCCGGGGTCGGCGTACCCCCAGGTGATGGCGACCTTGTCCCACTCGCCGATCCCCTCGCGGTACGCCTGCGAGAGGTCGATCCGCCCGTCCGCGAGGAGGCGCACCAGCGGGTGGGGGTAGTCCATCACGCTGGCCCGCCCCTGCGTGCTGGCGACGTAGTTGTGGGCCAGCCCCAGCGTGTGCCCCACCTCGTGCGCCGAGAGCTGGCGGATGCGGGCCAGCGCCATCCGCTCCAGCTCGGGCGCCGGCTCGTCGCCGCGCTCGAAGGGGGAGAGGAGCCCCTGGGCGATCAGGTAGTCCTGCCGCACCCGCAGGCTCCCCAGGGAGACGTGCCCCTTGATGATCTCGCCGGTGCGGGGGTCGGTCACCGTGCTCCCGTAGCTCCACCCGCGGGTGGAGCGGTGCACCCACTGGATCACGTTGTAGCGCGCGTCCATCGGGTCGGCGCCCTCGGGCAGGAGCTCCACCCGGAAGGCGTCGCGGTACCCCGCCGCCTCGAACGCCTGGTTCCACCACCGGGCGCCCTCCAACAGCGCCGTGCGGATCGGCTCCGGCGCGCCCCGGTCGACGTAGTAGACGATCGGCTCCACCGGCTCGCTCATCGCCGCGCCGGGGTCGCGCTTCGCCAGGCGGTGGCGGCTCACGAAGCGCTGGACGATGGAGGAGGAGATGGGCGAGGAGTAGTCGAAGTACGAGATCCCGAAGAAGCCGGCGCGGGGGTCGCTCCGGCGGGGCGTGTACCCCGGCTCGGGGAGGGCCACGAAGGAGTGCCGCTGGCGGAGGGTGACCGCCTCGGGGGTGGGCGCCACGTCGCGGACCCACCCGCCCGGGTTGTCGGAGGTGAAGGTGAGCGTCACCTCGATCTCGCTGTTGCGCGGGAAGGCCTTGGTGGCCTCCGGGTAGAGCGCGCTCCGGGTGGCGTCGAGCTTGAAGTCGCCCTGGCGCGCGCGGCGGAGGGCGGCCACCACGCCGTGCGCGTCGCGGAGGGCGAAGTCGGTGGCGTCGACCAGGACGCGCCCGTCGCTCTCGGCGGCCACCGTGAACCCCCAGAGGACCGACTGGGCGAAGGAGCTCTCCACCGCCTCGCGCTCGGCCGGGTTCTCGGAGGTGACGCGGTACCCCAGGTTGGGCTGCACCAGGAGCACGCGCGGCCCCACGCGGCGGAAGCGGACGATCCGCTCGCCGCCCAGCTGGCCGCGGTCGAGCCCCACGTCGTTGGAGCCGAGGCCGCCGGGGAGGGAGACGACGTAGATCATCTCCTCGTCCATCCGGGGGATCTCCATCCACAGCTTTCCGCCCGCGGCGTCCCAGTAGAGCGGGAGGAAGCCGTCCCTCCGCTCGGCGCCGCGCGTCTTCTCGGCGATGGAGGGGAGGGCCTGCGCGGGGGCGGCCGGGGGGGCGGCGGCGTGCGCCAGCAGGGCGCAGAGCGCCGCGGCGGCGGCGCCTCGGAAGAGACGGGTCATCGGGGATGCTGCGGGGAACGCGTATGGACTTGCCTCGCGGAGCGAACGCTCGTTCCGCGTAATCGAACGGGGAAGGATACGCGCCCTGTACCAAATGGACAACGTGTCCGACGCGGACGGCGGCCGCGAGGGACGGCGCGCGGCCGCGCGGATGCTGGATGGTGGTGAAAATGGCCGTTTGGAGGTGAGGGACGAGGCGTGGGTGTCCGGGTTGCGTGCGCGCGACGCGGACCCTCGCGCCGCCGCCGCCGTTCGCGCATCTTCCCCCGCTCCCGATCCGATCTCCCTCGACCCACGCATAGACGTCTGATGTCGATCTCCGAGACCCAGGCCGCGCCGCGGCTCCCCACGGCCGAGGACGTGCGCGCGGCGGCCGGGCGGCTGCGCGGCGTCGCGCACCGGACGCCCGTCTTCGCCTCGCGGACGCTGGACGAGCGGCTGGGGGCCACGGTGCGCTTCAAGGCCGAGAGCTTCCAGCGCGGCGGCGCCTTCAAGTTCCGCGGCGCCTACAACGCCGTCTCGCGCCTCTCGGACGAGGAGCGCGCGCGGGGCGTCCTCACCTACTCGTCGGGGAACCACGCGCAGGCGGTGGCGCTGAGCGGACGGCTCCTGGGCGCCCGCGTCGTCGTGGTGATGCCGGAGGACGCGCCGGCGGCCAAGATCGAGGGGACGCGCGGCTACGGCGCCGAGGTGGTCCTCTACGACCGCCACGGGAGATCGCGCGAGGAGATCGCGGCGGAGCTCCAGCAGGCGCGCGGGATGAGCCTGATCCCTCCCTACGACCACTTCGACGTCGTCGCGGGCCAGGGCACCGCCGCGCTGGAGCTCCTGGAGGAGACGGGGCCGCTGGACGTGGTGATGACCCCCTGCGGCGGCGGCGGGCTCCTCTCCGGGACGGCGCTCGCGGCGAAGTCCGTCGTCCCCGGAATCCGGGTGATCGGCGTGGAGCCCGAGCTGGCCGACGACGCCACGCGCTCCTTCCGCACCGGGACGCTGCAGACGACCCACAACCCGCCCACCATCGCCGACGGCCTCCGCACGCCGTCGCTGGGCCGCATCACCTTTTCCCTGGTGCGGGAGCACGTGGACGAGATGCGGACCGTCTCCGAGGCGGCGATCGTCGAGGCGATGCGCTTCCTCTGGACGCGGATGAAGCTCGTCGCCGAGCCCTCCGGCGCCGTCCCGCTGGCGGCGCTGATGGCCGATCCGGAAGCCTTCCGGGGACGGCGCGTCGGCGTCGTGATCAGCGGCGGCAACGTCGACCTCGCCGCGGCGTGCGCGCTCCTGGCGGGGTGACCGCCACATCCGGCGCGCGCCGGGGTAGCAGCTTGCACGACGCCGCGCGGGGGCGGTAACATCCCGCGCGCTCCCGCATTTCATCGAGAAACCGACGCGAGGTGACTGCCGTGCTCCGCTCCCGCCGCCTTCCGATCACCGCCCTCGTCGCCGCCGCGCTCACGGCGGCCGCCGCCGCCCCGGCGCCGGCCCAGCACGGCCAGCCCGCGCGCCCCGGCCAGCAGCAGCAGCGCGTCCTGAGCCCCCGCGACACCGCGCGCGTCCAGCTGGAGGGCGGGCACCGCGTCTGGATCGACTACGGCCGCCCCTCCATGCGCGGCCGCAAGATCATGGGCGACCTGGTGCCGTACGGCCGCGTCTGGCGCACCGGCGCCAACGCCGCCACCACCTTCGTCACCGACACCGACCTGGTCATCGGCACCGCCCGCGTCCCCCGCGGCACGTACACCCTCTACACCGTCCCCACGGCGCGCGGGTGGACGCTGATCGTCAACAAGCAGACCGGCCAGTGGGGCACCCAGTACGAGCAGGCGCGCGACCTGGTCCGCATCCCCATGCAGGTGACGCGCACCACCCGCCCGGTGGAGCAGTTCACCATCGCGCTCGAGCGCGGGGAGCGCGGCGCGCACACGCTGGCGCTCTCGTGGGAGAACACCCGCGCCACCGTCCCCTTCCGCGCCGCCCCGGCGGCCGCGGCGCGGCGATGAGCGACCCCGTCGAGGGCGCGGCGGCGGAAGGGCTCGCCGGGCGCGGCGGCGGCCGTTTCCGCCGCC
>DATACF010000893.1:0-4473 GCA_036259235.1 Longimicrobium sp.
CCGATTTCGATGATCACGCGTCAGGGGCGAATCAGGGCCGGTTCCCCGAGCGCCACTCGCGCCACCCAGGGCGGTCCACCTCGCGGAACGGGCCTTCGTCGCCGATCTCGCGGAGGAACGCACGCTCGTCGGGGTCGCGCGCAGGGCGCGTCATCCCCTCTGGATCGGTGCGCATCCGGACCGCGGCGGCCGCCCGGCGGCGGCACTCCCAAACGGCGCGGAACGCGGAAAGATCGATGTCGTCGATGTTCATGCGCCAGGCCTCCTTCGCTCAACCATAACGCCGGTGCCATAGAGCATCAAGTGTTTGCGACGTGATCGGCTCGCTGGAGGCCGCCAAGGCCTTCAACTGCTCGTATGCCTCCTCCGCACCCTCTTTCCGAAGGTGATCGCGAAGGAAGGTCTCATCGATCTCGTAGCCGAAGGCCTGGATCATGTCGATGGCCTGCTGGCCGTGCCCCCAATATTTCCAGTGGCGGAAGCCCACGATACGCTCGGCGAGGAGCGATTCCTTCCGGATGACGCGGAGGGTGAGGGGACCGACCGGGAACTCCTCCGCAGGGTCGGTCATTCGGTTTCCGGGGACTTCCACATACAGGTCGCCGCGGATCCAGTGTCTTCCGCGCCGCTCCAGCCCGAGCTTTTTGAAGACTTCGTCGAGGGCCTCGCGTGTGCGTCCCTCCACGACGAAGTCCAGATCGGTGGTCGTGTAGGCACCAGGCACGTAGAACTCGACGGCGGCGCCTCCGACCAGCGTAGCTCGCATCCCGGCCTGCTCCAGTGCCGTGGTGAGGACGGCAGCCGTCAGGATGATGCGCTCGACGTGGTCCCGAGGGGCGAACCACGCGGTGTTGAGCGCCTGGAGGAAGTCGGTCGCATCCACGGAGAGCTCTCGATCTGGGGAAGCGGATGCCACATCATACCGGGCCGGGCATGCTACAGCCACCTTGTATCGTGACTGATAGGCGGAACGGGGCCGGCCTGTCTTACGGAACGCCTGCCTCCGCCCCCACCACCCGCAGCGGCGTCCCCCACGGGTCGGCGGCGAGCCAGCCGCGCTCCTCGCGGCGGACGGCGTGGCCGGCGGCCTCCAGCGAGCGCGCGGCGGCCTCGGCGTCGGCGGCGGTGGGGACGACGAGCTCCCATTCGAGGAGGCGGGCGTCGTCCGGGCCGGCGGGCTCGGCGCCGGGGCCGGCCCAGGTGTTGAGGCCCAGGTGGTGGTGGTAGCCGCCGGCCGAGAGGAAGAGGGCGCCGGGGTAGCTCCACACCACCGCGTCGAGCCCCAGCGCGCCGTGGTAGAACGCCCGCGCCTCCTCGATGCCGCCCACGTGGAGGTGGACGTGGCCCACCGTCGTCCCCGCGGGGGCGCCGGTCCACGGGCGCCCGCCCGCGGCGCGCACGAGGTCGTTCAGGTCGAGCGGGCGGGTGTCCATCACCAGCTCCCGCTCCACGTGGCGCCACCCCTCGCGCAGTCGGTCGGCGTAGACCTCGATCCCCAGCCCGTCGGGGTCGCGAAGGTAGAGCGCCTCGCTCACCAGGTGGTCCGACGCCCCGGCGCGCTCGCCGATCTCGGCCAGGTGCGCCACGAAGCGCCCCAGCGCCTCGCGGTCGGGGAGGAGGAGGGCGAAGTGGTAGAGCCCCAGCTTCCCCCGCAGCGGCACCGCCCGCGCGCCGCGCTTCTCGCGGAGCTCCACCAGCGCCGCGTCGCCGCCGTGCGCGCCCAGGGTGGCGGCGCCCTCGCTCCGCGCCAGCACCCGCAGCCCCAGCACGTCCTGGTAGTACGCCAGCGACCGCGCCAGGTCGGACACCTGGAGACGGACCGCCCCGATACGCGTCCCGCCGGGGAGCCGGTGCCCCGCCGGGGCGATGCCGTACTCGATCGCCTGTGTCGTCATGCTCGCCTCCAGATGAGAAATCCGTTTCAACGACTATCAATATATCTGTTGCAACGGATATCATCAAGAGTCTCGGCCGCTGCCGTATCCCCCGTACCCCTGTGATACCGATCCAGATCATCAGAAGGTGTTTCGGAGAGATCCGTGCCCGGAAGCCAGCCACCTGGCGAGGCGAGTAGATTCCTCAAACGTTCCTCGTTCGGAATGACAGGTCGCGGGTTCTCTCGGCCGACGCCTCTCTAAATGGACTCGCTTGGTACGAGCGCCCCACGCAGAGGGAGCAGGGGAAGCAGGGGAAGCAGAGAACTGCACGTGGCTCCTCTGCTTCCTCTGCTCCGTCTGCGTGAGGACCGGTTTTCACGACCTGTTTCACACGGAGACACGGAGGCACAGAGGAAGGGGTCCTCTGTGCCTCTGTATCTCTGTGTGCGACCCGCCGTTACCCTACTCGTCGTCCGCCTCGGCGCCGACGATCTCGAGCCCAGGCACGCTCAGCAGCGCGCCTTCCGAGAGCCGCGAAAAGGCCCGGTCCGACACCTGCCGCCCCAGCGTTCGCCCCCGCGTCCCGTCGAACGAGAAGTGCACGCCCAGCTGCACCCGGCTCCGCGCGTTGTCGCGCGAGGCGGCGTCGAGCGAGCGGTAGTTGCGGGCCTCGCGCGGGTGCTCGTCGGAGGCCAGCTCGAAGGGGATCCAGTCGGTGCCGTAGAAGAGCGCCAGCGTGTGGAACATCGCCTCGCCGAAGGCCGCGTGCCCCGAGACGTACGCCGGGAAGGGGGGCGAGCAGTGCTCCACCGGCGCGAACGGGAGCTGCTTCCCCAGCGGCGTCCAGCCGCGGTCCGGGGCGATGGGGTCGAGCCGCACCCCGTGGATCGGGCGCCAGAGGTCGTAGCGGTACTTCACCGCCCAGGCGGCGATCCCCGCGTCGGCCATCGCCAGGTTGGCGAGGAAGAAGAGGCGCGCCCAGGGCAGGTTCCCCCGCGTCCCGGCCCGCAGCCCCACCGCGCGCACCGCCTGGTTGTAGAGGCGGATCGGCGTCCCCCGGCCCTCGTCGTACGACCAGAAGACCGCGTTCAGCGTGCTGTCGGCCTCCGGCGGCGACGCCTCCACCGACCCGATCCGCCGCACCTCCTCCAGCGCCCGGCGGTACGCCGCGTTGCGGAGGTTGTACGTCCCGTCCGCCCGGTACCCCGGAGGCGCCGGGAGCGCGTCCACGGCGTCGCGGAGCTCCGCGGGGGTCAGCGCGAAGGGCCGCACCCGCCCCCAGTGCGGGTCGAGGGCCCGCTGCGTGGGGTCGAGCGGGTCGGGCCGCCAGATCCCGTCGGCCAGCGGCTCGCTGTAGACGCCCATCCCCGCCGAGCCGTCGCGCGCGCGCTCCAGCACCTGCAGCCGCCCGACCTCCAGCCCGTACGCCGCGCTCGGCGAGGGGGCCGCGGGGTCGAAGTAGTGCGAGGCCGTCGCCTGGAGCGACGCCCGCTGCGACGGGTAGAGCCGCACCAGCGCCCCGAACGCCGCGCCCGCCACCGCCTCGCGCGGGACGGCGTTCGCGGGGACGGGCGGAAGGGTGATCCGGTACGGCCGGTAGCGACCCCGGATGCCGACGACGGCGTTGAAGACGGCCGCCTGCACGATGGCCGCCGCGCGCGAGGCGCGCGTCGGGCCGTTCTGGTCGCGCGCGGACGGCGGGCGCTGCGAGTCGACCAGCGCGGCGTCGAGGAGGACCTCGTTCCACTGCAGGACGGCGTTGGTGACGCGCCGCAGCCGGGTGGGCGTGGCGATGCCGGCGGGGACGGGCGTGGCGGCGATGTGGGTCTCCGTCATGATCGGACCTCCGGTTTTCAAGGGAAACGGTCACGGGGCATGAAGGGGGTCCCGGATGGAGGGCCGGCTTCCTCTGGCGGGCGGTGGCGGGGCGTGGCGGAAGGCGCGGGGACCGGGCGCGCCCCCCGCCGGGGGACGTGGCGCCCGCCCCGGGCACGAAGCAAGCCCACCGGGCCACAGCGCCATTCGGCCGCGATCGGCACGGGCGCCGCGCGGACGATCGGCCGCGCGGCGCCTTGATTTCCACGCATCGTCCTCTTCGCGCCCGCCCTCCCCGCGGTCCAGAGAACGACTGGGGCGCCCCCTCCCGACTGTGGAAGGGACGCCCCAGCACCGTGGCCTCGTCTCCCCATCCCCTCCGGGCATGGGGTCCATCCGCCGTCCGCAAGTCCGTCCGGCCTACCCGGCCAGCGCCTCCCACCGCGGCGCCAGCCAGAGGAGCGCCAGGATGGCGGCGTTCACCGCCGCCCCCATGAACGCCACCTTCCAGTAGAGCACGGTGAGCACCAGCGAGATCGTCTTCGACATCGGGACCTCCCTTCCTCCGCGCGGAGAGCTCGAGGGCGCCCGGTCCCTCGTCCGCGGCCCGGGCCGGAGGCCCCTCCGCCGGCCTCCGCTCCATCGATACGCGGCCGTCCGCGCGAGCGGGATCGGGAGTTTCCAGGCGCGCCGTGGGGACTTCTGCGTGCGGCAAAAAGAAAAGAAAAACCTCACGCGGAGGAGCAGAGGCAGCAGAGAACTTCATGGGGTTCTCTGCTGC
>DATACF010000894.1:0-3720 GCA_036259235.1 Longimicrobium sp.
CGCCCCCCCCCGCCCGGGTAAGAATGGCCTCGTACCCGTCCTCCGCGCCAACGTGCTGGTACTCACCCCGGCCGTGACCGGACCGTCGCCGTCCGCCGCCGGTACCACTTTGTCGCGCCCGCCGCGCCCCCCGTCTCGACCGGCCGGGCTCGCGCGTATCTTCCAGATGTTCCTCCGTCGCCCCGTCCACGCCGACGCCGAGCCCGCTCCATGACCACGCTCCTCCGGCGCCTCCCGCTCTCCCCGCCCGCGCGGCTCCTCCTCGTCCTCGCGCTCGCCCTCCTCGCGGCGTGCGGCGAGCCGACCTCCTCCGGGGGCGGCGGGGGTGGGGGAGGCGGCGGCGGCGGGGGTGGCGGGGGCGGGGGCGGGGGAGGCGTCGTCGGCTGCGGGGGTGCCCCGGAGTGCCTCCTCTCCGACGCGGAGATGGCCACCCCGCCCGACCCGCAGGCGCCGAGCGAGAACCAGGCGTGGGTCGACTGGGCCAAGGCCAACCACGTCCCCATCCGCTCGCTGACCTCCTCGCGCACCGACGACCTCCAGCCGCTCAAGGGCGTCATCGGCGGCCGGCGGATCGTGCAGCTGGGCGAGAGCGGGCACGGGGTGCGCGAGTTCAACCTCGCCAAGGTGCGGCTGATCCGGTTCCTCCACGAGGAGATGGGCTTCGACGTCATCGCCTTCGAGAGCGGGCTCTTCGAGTGCCACCGCGCCGACGCCCTCGTGGCCCAGCGGACGGCGGAGGAGACGATGCGCGCCTGCATCTTCCGCGTCTGGCACACCCGCGAGGTGCTGGCGCTCTTCGAGTACATCCGCTCCACCCGGAGCACCCCGCGCCCGCTCCGGCTCGCGGGCTTCGACGTCCAGATCTCCACCACCCCCGGCCCCGCCGCCGCCTCGGCGTACTTCGAGTCGGTCGTCGCCACCGTCGACCCCGCGTACGCCCGCCGCGTCGCCGTCCTCGACTCCACCTTCCAGGCGCAGATTCGCGCAGTGTTCGCCAGCCGCCCCCCCGCCGACGAGCTCGCCGCGCGGATCCGCCCCCTCGCCGTCGAGGGGCGGTGGATCGCCCGCTTCGACTCGCTGGCCGCCTTCGCCGAGACGCACGCGGCCGCGATCACCGCCGCGCTCCCCGGCGACCCGCTCGCCGCCCGCCTCGTGCGCCAGACCGCCTTCTCGCGGCGCAAGTTCGTCGAGGAGCTCATCGCCGGCGACCGGATCGAGCTCCAGCGGGCGCGCGACGGGGGGATGGCCGACAACCTCGACGCCCTCCTCGAGCACTTCCACCCGGGGAAGAAGGTGATCGTCTGGGCGCACAACTACCACATCCAGCACGACCGCCAGGCCGTCCAGAGCATCTACGGCCCGTCCGAGCCCCCCACGATGGGGACGTGGGTGTCGCAGCGGCACCGCGACGAGCTCTACACGGTGGGGCTCTTCATGCACCGGGGGACGATGGCCGACAACGCCCGCCAGGTCTACTCCGCCTCCCCCGCCACCCGCGGGAGCCTCGAGTCGGTCCTCTACCACGTCCGCCGCAAGCACCTCTTCGTCGACCTCCTGGGCGCGCGCCGCTCGCCGGGGAGCGCCTGGCTCTTCGAGCCCTTCGTCGCCAAGGAGTGGGGCGTCAACCCCGAGCGGATGATCCTGCGCGACCAGTACGACGGGATCCTCTTCGTCGACACCACCTCGCCGCCCCAGTATCTGTAGCGGGCCGAAGGGGTTGCGGGGACTTGCGCGAAACGGGCGTCGTCACTCACATTTCGGGCTCCTCCGCGCCCCGCGCGGCCGTCCCCCGGCCGCCGGCGCACCGTTTCCATCCCTCCCGGAAGGCCCCCACGATGCCCATCGCGCTCCGCCCCCGCTCCACCGGCGAGATCCTCGACGCCGGCTTCCAGATCGTCCGCCAGAACTACATCACGCTCGCCAGCGCGGCGGCGGTGTTCACGCTCCCGCTGGTGGCGCTCCAGCTCGCGCTCCCCGCCCTCGCGCCGCTGGCGCTCTTCCTCCAGACGATCGTGCAGGTCTTCGCGGCCGCGGCCACCGTCGTCATGGTCTCGGAGATCTACATGGGGCGCCGGCCCGACCTCAACCAGGCGCTCGGGGCGGTGGGGTCGAAGTGGGGCGCCCTCCTGCTGGCGGCGCTGGGCACCGGCACGCTGATCTTCGTCGGCGCCCTCCTCCTGATCGTCCCCGCGTTCATCTTCTTCGCGTGGACCTTCTCGATGCCGATGGTGATCATGGTCGAGGGGCGGGGCTTCAGCGCCGCCTTCGACCGCTCGCGCGAGCTGGCCCGCGGCCAGGTGGGGCGGATCCTGGCGTCGGCGATCGTGGCCTACGTCATCTACATGGTCGGCGCCTTCGGCATCGCCTTCCTCCTGGGCGCCACCGGGCTCTTCGGGACCGGCGCCGTCGCCGAGGCGGTGGGGCGGGCGGTCGCCTTCCTCCTCTACCCGCTCTACGGCGCGGTGGCCACCGTCCTCTACTACGACCTCCGCATCCGCAAGGACGCCTTCGACGTCGAGGTGATGACCCGCGAGCTGGGCGGCGAGCCCCACCCCGCGGCGCTCGCCGTCGGCTGACGCCCCACGCGCCGGGGCCGTCGGGCGCGCTCCCGCCGGCCCCGACGCGTCGTCCCCCTCCCCCCGCACGCCTCGCCCGGAAAGCCCCGATGCCGGTCGCGCTCCGCCCCCGCTCCTCCGCCGAGCTCCTCGACGTCGCCTTCCAGTTCAGCCCGCCCCGCGCGCTGAAACCGGGGGCGCCCCCGGTCCGTCGTATCTTCCGCGGCCCCGCTCCGCGCGCGTAACCCCTTGTCCCGGAAGGTCTCCCGATGTCCATCGCGCTCCGCCCCCGCTCGGCCGGCGAGGTCCTGGACGCCTCGTTCCAGGTCCTCCGCCAGCACTACGTGACGCTGGTCTCGGCCCCGGCGGCGCTCCTCCTCCCGCTGGTGGCCACGCGCCTTCTCCTCCCGCAGGCGTGGCTCCTCTCCGTCCTCCAGCCGCTCCTCTCCGTCTTCGCCACCGCGGCGGTGGTGGTGATGGTGGCCGACCTCTACATGGGGCGGCGCCCCGACGTGGGGCGGGCGATGACGGTGGTGGGCGAGCGGTGGTGGGCGGTGCTGGTGACGGCCCTGTTCCAGATGGTGATGGTCTGGGTGGGGTTCCTCCTCCTGATCGTCCCGGGGATCGTCTTCGCCGCGATGTCGTTCGCGATGCCGATGACGGTGGTGGTCGAGGGGGGGACGGCGGGCGACTCGTTCGAGCGCTCGCGCGAGCTGGCCAGCGGGCACCTCCTCCGCATCCTGGGGACGGCGGTCCTCGCCTGGCTCATCTACATGCTGGCGTTCATGGCCATCAGCGCCATCCTGTCGGGGCTGGGGATCCTTGCGGGGGCGCCGCGGCTGGCGACGGCGCTGGGCGAGGCGGTGTCGATCCTCTTCTTCCCCTGCTACGCCGTGGTGGCCACGGTCCTCTACTTCGACATCCGCATCCGCAAGGAGGCGTTCGACGTGGAGATGCTGACGCGCCAGATGAGCGAGGTCTTCCCCCCCGAGGCGGTGGTGGCGCGCTGAGGCCGGTTTCGTCGCACTCACAAGCTCAGATTCGCCTCACACAGGGGGCACAGGGGACACAGAGGAGAGCCTCCCTGTGCCCCTGTGTGAGTCCAATGCCTCCAAAAGCAGTCTCACGCAGAGGAGCAGAGTCAGCAGAGGGGTTTCTCTGCTGA
>DATACF010000895.1:0-3793 GCA_036259235.1 Longimicrobium sp.
GGCGAACGCGCTGGGCGAGAAGGAGTGCGCGAACATCCTCAAGGAGAACCTGAAGGAGGAGGAGTCGATGGCCTCCTTCCTCGAGAAGGCCGGACGCGGAGCTCAGGCCTCGGCGGCGGCCATCCCCTTGAGGACCGTCCGTCCGGCCTTCTCGAGGAAGGAGGCCATCGACTCCTCCTCCTTCAGGTTCTCCTTGAGGATGTTCGCGCACTCCTTCTCGCCCAGCGCGTTCGCCAGCGCGATGGCGCTCCGGTAGGCGGCGATCTCGTAGTGCTCCACGCGCAGCCCCGAGCCCAGGCCGAAGGCCGAGAGGACGGGCTTGGTGGGCTTGTCCTCGCTCTTGAAGGAGTCGTGCTCCTCCTTGAGCCCCTGCGCGGCCTCGCACTTCACCGCCTTGGGCCGCTCGCCGATCGCCGCGAAGGCCTCGCGGATGCGCTCGATCTGCCCCTCCGTCTCGGTCACGTGCTCCTCGGCGCGCGCCTTCACCGTGGGGTCCAGCGCCTCGCGCGCCAGGGCGCGGGTGGAGACGAGGAAGATCCGCTCGGCCGAGAGGAGGTCGCCCAGCTCGTGGAGGAGGAGGGCGCGCAGATCGTTCGTCCCCTCCTCCGCGCTGGCCCGCGAGCGGCTCCGCGTCTCGCCGGCGCCCGAGGGCTTCGTCCGCGAGCGCGACTCGCTGGCGCCCTCCGACTTCGACCGGGAGCGCGTTTCCGCGGTCGACGAAGCGCTCTTCCGCGCCGCGCCGCCCGACGCGGACTTGCGCGCCGTGCCGCCGGAGGCCGTCTTGCGCGCGGCGCCGCCGCCCGACGACGCCGTCTTCCGCGCCGACGAGGCCACGGCCGAGCGCGCGCGGCCGCCGCCGCGTCCACCCCCGCTCCCCTCGCCGCCCTCGTCGCCCGTCCGCGTCACCAGCTTGTTGAAGCGGTCGAGGTCGCCGCCGCCGTGGTCCAGGTCGCGGTGGAGGAAGGCGAGCCCGTTGGCGTCGAACGCCTCCAGCCACTCGTCCCACTCGATCCGCTCCAGGCTCCCCTCGCCCGAGAAGCCGGGGAAGTCGATCCGGATCAGCCCCGCGTCGTTCTTCTTCCCCGTCCCCTTCACCCGCGCGGGCCATCCGCCGCGCTCCTCCACCCACTGCCGGATGAAGTCGTGGTCGGTGGTCGTGTGCCCGCTCCGCTCGGTCTTCGCCATGTCAGCCCCCTTTGCGTGTCGGTTCGGCGCCGCTGGGAGCACGAGGCATGCCGCAGGCTCGCACGAACGTGGATGCCAGGCGGCGTGTGGTTCCATCGGGACTCCTGCGACCACGTACGGGAGGACGGGCGCCGGTTCGCGGCTCGCTTGCCGGACTGCAGGGGCGTGGTTATGGTAGAGCGTCCAAAGTGTCATGTTTGTTTGTCTTCTTCCCCAGGAGTCACCATCCTTGTTCAGATTATATATCATGATGTATAATTCTCTCCCGGGCCGGTGGGAGGACGCGTGAGCGACGGCTTCGAGGTGGAGGTGACGGATGACGCTCGCCGGGAGATCTGGGCTTTGGGCAACAAGGCCGCCGTACGGATCGTCGAGCGTATCCGTTACGTGAAAGGGGTTGGGTGGCAGGCTTCGCAGCAGAATGGATTGATCAAGAACCTGGGTGATATCGAGCCTGGAATGTTCGAGATTCTCGTGAAAGGCAGGGGAGAAGCGTACCGGGTTTTTTGCTTTCCGGTCGGGATGCGACACGGGCGCCTCGTCGTTCTGACAAGCTGCGTCGCCAAGTCGAAGCTCCTTGGCCGCGGGCTCCAGCGGCACGTCCAGACGGCGGCTCAGCGGCGCGACGAATGGTTACGGACGCACAAAGAGAGGTCCATATGAGCGGTCGGCGTGGCAGCATCGGTTTCGACGACTTCGTCGCTGAACTCGAGAACGACCCGGAATTCGTGGCGGAACGGAAGGTGATCCGCCCGCAGACGAATCTCGCCATCCACACGTACCGGCTCCGGACCGCCGCGGGGATGAGCCAGAGCGACCTGGCGCGTGCCGCCGGGATGACGCAGCCCGCGATCTCGAAGGTCGAGCGCGGGGAGGCCAACCTGCGTCTCCAGACGGTCGGCCGCCTGGCGGCCGCGCTCGGTGTCGAGGCCGCCGACCTCCTCGTCGATCCGCCCGCGCCCGCGCGCCCGGTCACCCGGTCGGGCGAAGCCGCGGCGGGGCCGAGTCTGGCGTCCCGGTCCGGCGCGCGGGTCTGAAGGAAGCGGGTCACCCCCGCGCCAGCGCCTCCCGCGTGATCTCGGAGGCCGCGCGGCAGCCGGCGAGGCCCATCGTCAGCTCGAAGTCGGCGGCGAGGTTGCGGAGGAGCTCCAGGACGCCGGGCGCGCCCTCCAGCGCCAGCGCGTAGACGTACGGGCGGCCCACGCACACCGCGCGCGCCCCCAGCGCCAGCGCCTTGAAGACGTCGGCGCCGCCGCGGACGCCGCTGTCGAAGAGGACGGGGACCTGGCTCGCGACCGCGTCCGCGACGCCGGGGAGGGCGTCGAGCGAGGCGATGGCGCCGTCGACCTGGCGGCCGCCGTGGTTGGAGACGATCACCCCGTCGGCGCCCGCGTCCACCGCGCGGCGGGCGTCGTCGGGGTGGAGAATGCCCTTGAGGACGATGGGGAGCTTGGTCTTCGAGCGGAGGAAGGGGAGGTCGCTCCAGGTGAGCGAGGGGCGCGAGTAGGTGCCGATGAACTGCTGCACGGCGGCCAGCGGCTTCTTGCTCCGCAGGTTGTCGAGGAAGCGCCCCGGGTGCGCGCGCGTCAGCTCCACGAAGGCGCGCAGCGTGGAGAGGTTCACCGTCCGCTTCGCGTCCGCCGCGGGGGAGGGGAGGGGGTGGGCCAGGCTCTCCAGGAAGACGGGGTCGCTCACGTACTGCGCGATCCCCTTTCCGCGGAGGAAGGGGAGGTAGGCGAGGTCGAGGTCGCGGGTGCGCCACCCCAGCATCGTGGTGTCGAGGGTGACGACGATCGCCTCGCACCCGCACCCTTCCGCGCGCGCCACGAAGCTCTCCACCAGCGCGTCGTTCTTGCTCCAGTAGAGCTGGAACCAGCGCGGCGCGTCGCCCATCGCCGCGGCGCACGTCTCCATGGCCACCGAGGCCTGGCTGGAGAAGATCATCGGCACCCCGGCCTCCGCGGCGGCGCGGGCGACGGCGAGGTCGGCCTCGGGGTGGGCCAGCTCCAGCACGCCCACCGGCGCCACCAGGAGCGGCGCGGCCAGGCGGCGCCCGAAGAGCTCCGTCGACGGGTCGCGCTCCGAGACGTCGCGGAGCATCCGGGGGACGATCCGCCACCGCTCGAAGGCGTCGCGGTTGGCGCGCACGGTGCTCTCGGCCCCCGCGCCGCCGGCCACGTACGCGTACGCCTCGGGGCTCATCGCCTTCCGCGCCTCCTCCTCCAGCCCCGCCGCGCCCACCGGGACCAGCGGCTTCCGCCCGCTCATCCCCCCCACGTACACCTCCGACTGCCTGCGGATGGCGGCGTCCGACCCTGCCACGGCGGCCTCCTCGCGGTTTTCGGGGTTGAAGATCAGCGGATCGTCACGGATGCCGACGCTGTCATTCCGAGCGGCGCGTCCGCGCCGGAATCGGTGAAGCGCCGCAACGTCTGTCTGTCATTCCGAGCGGAGCGTCCGCGCTGGACCTGCCTCGCGCGGAGTCCGGGACGCTCCCGAGGAACCTAGCCGGGGCTACGCCGGGGCTGGATCTTCGCCCGAAGCCGACCCCGCGGCGCGCGGGCTAGTGTACTGCCACTGAAATGTCGAGCAATGTAATACTCGGCAG
>DATACF010000896.1:0-2011 GCA_036259235.1 Longimicrobium sp.
AGAGGCCAATGCCGTAAAAGCCTGTCTCACGCAGAGGAGTTCTTCTCTGCTGCCTCTGCTCCTCTGCGTGAGACAGGCTTTTACGGCATTGGCCTCTCACAGGGGGCCAAGGGGACACAGAGGGTTTTCTCCGTGCCCCCCGTGTCCCCTGTGAGAGGCCCGCTGTTCAGGGATTCCGGATCACGCGACGGCCGCCGCAGCCGCGCGCCCGGCGGTCCTCCCCGAGAAGATGCAGCCGCCCAGGAAGGTCCCCTCCAGCGCACGGTAGCCGTGCATCCCGCCGCCGCCGAAGCCGGCCACCTCGCCCGCGGCGTAGAGCCCGGGGAGGGGCTGGCCGCCGGCGCGGAGGACGCGGGCGGAGAGGTCGGTCTCCAGCCCGCCCAGCGTCTTGCGGGTGAGGATGGAGAGGCGGACGGCGATCAGGGGGCCCATCTTCGGGTCGAGGAGCCGGTGGGGCGGGGCGACGCGGATCAGCCGGTCGCCGCGGTAGGCGCGCGCGCCGCGGATGGCGATGAGCTGCGCGTCCTTCCCGAACGGGTTGACGATCTGGAGGTCGCGCGCGACGACTTCCCGTTCCACGGTGGCGAGGTCGAGGAGGGGCGTCTCGGTGACGGCGTTCATCCCCTTCACCAGCTCCTCCAGGGTGCGGGCGACGACGAAGTCCACGCCCTTGGTCTTGAACGCCTCCACCGGGGGCGGCGCGCCGGGGAGGACGCGCGAGAGGACCTGGCGGATGCTCTTCCCCGTGAGGTCGGGGTTCTGCTCGGAGCCGGAGAGGGCGAACTCCTTCTCGATGATCTTCTGCGTCAGCACGAACCAGGTGTGGTCGTGCCCCGTCCTGGCGATGTGCTCCAGCGTGGCCAGCGTGTCGAAGCCGGGGAAGAGCGGGGGCGGGAGGCGCTTACCCCTCGCGTCGAGCCAGAGGGAGGAGGGGCCGGGGAGGATGCGGATCCCGTGCATGGGCCAGATGGGGTCCCAGTTGTGGAGCCCCTCGGTGTAGTGCCACATCCGGTCGCGGTTGACCACCCGTCCCCCCGCTCCCTCGGCGATCTCCAGCATCCGCCCGTCCACGTGCGCGGGGACGCCCGAGATCATCCGCTTCGGCGGCTCGCCCAGCCGCTTCGGCCAGTTGCGCCGCACCAGCTCGTGGTTCCCCCCGATCCCCCCCGAGGTGACGATGACCGCCTGCGCGCGGAGGGCGAAGTCGCCCACCACGTCGCGCGACGACGGCTTGCCGCGGAGGACGTCGCTGGGCGCCAGGACCTCGCCGCGGACGCCGTCCACCGCGCCGTCCGTCGTCAGGAGCTCGCTGGCCCGGTGGCGGAAGCGGAAGGTGACGAGCCCCCGCGCCTCGGCGTCGCGGACGCGGCGGACGAAGGGGTCGAGCACGGCGGGGCCCGTCCCCCAGGTGACGTGGAAGCGCGGGACGGTGTTCCCGTGGCCCGTGGCGAGCGAGCCGCCGCGCTCGGCCCAGCCGACGACGGGGAAGAAGCGGACCCCCTGCGCGTAGAGCCAGGCGCGCTTCTCGCCCGCGGCGAAGTCGACGTACGCCTCGGCCCAGCGGCGGGGCCAGCGGTCCTCGTCGTCGTCGCGGTCGAACCCCGCCGTCCCCATCCAGTCGGAGAGCGCCAGCTCGCGCGAGTCGCGGATCCCCATCCGCCGCTGCTCGGGCGAGTCGACGAGGAAGAGGCCGCCGAACGACCAGAACGCCTGCCCGCCCAGCGACGCCTCGGGCTCCTGGTCGAGGACGATCACCCGCCGCCCCGCGTCGGCCAGCTCCGCCGCGGCGGCCAGCCCGGCGAGGCCCGCGCCGACGATGATGACGTCCGCGTCGTGGGTCATGGCGTTCTCGCGCTCCTTCGTGGGGGATGGGGAAGGGGACCGGCGTCAAGGTAAGGCGCGGACGGCCGCGGGGAAGAGGGGACAGGGGACAGGGGACAGGGGACAGGGGACAGGGGACAGGGAACAGGGGACAGCGGGACGGATTCTGGTAGGCGGGCCCGGCGATGGC